>JBFJXT010000065.1:0-9542 GCA_041623015.1 Thermoplasmatota archaeon
CAAGGATGGTCGGGCGCATGATGCCCATGTGAAGAACGTCAAATCGCGGCTTCGTGAGCGCGCGGACCAATTGATTTGAGCCTACGCGAGGACAGCCTCAAGACGGCAGAGCACGGCGCCATTGTGAACGAGTGCCGATCGAACATGACCACTTGTTTCGGCGCCGGGGGCGGACAGGCAAATCAGGTCGCCAGCGCGCAGGGGTTGCTCCGCGTGGGCTGCGGCGAGCGCGGCGTGCCAATCCATCAGGGCCTTGGCGGGGCGGATGCGGGACAAGTCGTCCACGAATGCCGAGAATGCAAGGCTGCGCACCTCTGAGATTTCATCCCAATCGCACAGCCACGGGCCAAGGGCGACGTGGTCGTCCACTGCGTGGAAAGTTGTCCAGCCGGCAAGCAAGGGCATCCAATCTTCGGGTACCTTGGAGGCGTCTAGGTCTTCTCCTACAATGGCTGCAACACCTGTGAACCAGTTGCCTGCGGGCAAGCCGCCGCCGGGGTGAATGACGTGTGCTGGGCGCAGGTCTCCGCTGGCACCGCCGGCTAGCCAAACGCGGGCGGGTTCAATGGGTGCAAGGAGTCGGGCGTTGTCCACGCGGCGAAGGAATTGCTGTGGGGGGCGGCCTCGAACGAGGCGTTCTAGGCGGTTGCGCAATTCTCGGTCGGTCGCTGCTTGAAGCACCGTGGGGTTGCCTTCGGCCGCTCGCAGGTCAAGAACGTACTCGTCGTATAGGACGCATGGCCGGGGGGTCCCGGCGTCGTCGAAGCGTGAGATGCGCATCGCTGTGTCTGCGGCAGGTGGGGCCGGGCATAACCGTGACGACACCACCAAGCTCTCATTGTGCATTTATGGACAATGGTGTGCTGGGTTGGGGACGATTGACGTGCAGCTTGGCGCCAAAGTCAAGGGAAACCCTTGCAAAGTTGCAGCGGAGACTCAAGGATGTGCTAGGGTTAATCTTCGAGTCCGTTCGAGAATTCGTTTCGGAGGAATACGGGGAGGACACATGGGACAAACTCCTCGATGACGCTGGCCTCGAAGGCATCTACACACGACTTGGAAATTATCCATATCGGCAATTGGTCTCCATAGTCGGCGCCGCCGCGAAAACGCTTGACAAATCGCCCCCCGAGGCATGGAGATTAGCGGGCAGAGCTGCATTTGTAAAGCTTCGAAACCACTCCCCTGCACAAATTGACTCCTTTGAAAATAGCCAGCAGTTATTCCATCACTTGGAAGACACCATTCATCAACGCGTCACCATTTTGCATCCAGAATCCAGCCCCCCTAAATTCCAAATTTCCGAAGAAGGAAATGATATTCTCTTGATCTATTCAAGCCATCGGGGACTTTGTCACTTGGCAGAAGGCTTAGCTTCTGGAGCCGTGAAATATTTTCGTCAAACTGCAAAGGTCGAGCAGACTCATTGCGGATTGGATTCGGGTTCGTCATGCCACATTCGCATCAGTTATCAGACGATTTGAGGACAACGCGTCGGCTCATGCGGGAGCGTCATGCCCGCGAAGAAGCGGAGCGGATTGCCTTCGATACCTTGGAGCGAATGGCGATTCAAGCCAAGCGCATCAGGGACCACACAACGCAAGTTGAGGCCGCACTCGAAGCAAGTAGAGATGCCCAAGCACTCAGAAAAGGGCTGGTCAATTCTGCGGCGCATGTACTACGAACCCCCATGACATCCCTGCTCATTCGGCTACACACTATTATGTTGAAGGCCGAAGGCGAAACGAAGGAGCGCCTGGAAGATGCGCTTCGGGTGGCCAAGGAATTGAACGAGGTGCTCAACGACTTGGTGCGGGTTGGCCAACTGGATGCCGGCGCAGTGGAGGTGGACATGGAGCTCATTGAGTTGGCCAATTGGGTGGTGGTGCGTCCGGATTTGGACGTGGCTGGTGCAGATGGCGCGGATACTCGAGTGGTGACCGATCCAGTCATCATCTCCGATATTGTCTCGATTATTTTCCGGCTCGAAGGCAATCCAGAATCCATGCCGGTTCACATTCGTCGTCGAGGCAACCAAGTCTCCTTGCGATTCACGCCTTCAGAAAATGGCGTAGATGCTGAAGAAATTGAGTCACTGGGGCTGGGATCGTATCTCGCCAGGGGCCTTGCCACGGCCATCGGCGGCAATCTGGAGCATGGTGAGGACGCTTTGGGGCGCAGATTCTGGGAACTGTCCTTTCCGGCGGCAAGCTAACCAAATGGGCTCGGACGTAGATGCACGTGGCGACTAAATCAATCGTTCCAAATGTCAATGCCATACACCACGGCGTCGGGACAGTTGGGTTCGGTGTACCGCCCCTTACCCACCAAGGGCACGATTGTGCCTCCCCGTGCATCAATGGTTGCCCGGATGGCATCTAGGCAGACCACGTTCCAGTTACGGTCTATACCAAAAAATGAGATGTCAAGGTCTCGATTTTCGTAGTTGAGGTTGGACAAACCCAGACTCATATCGCTGCGGCTCTTGTGCGTGAACGAATAATCAAGGTTCTCAGCAAAATTTGGGCTTCGATAGACGCCAGCAGGCGACACAGACCACTCTATGGTGTGCACGAATTGGGCTTCATCGTCGCTCACTTCATCAATGACGATGCTGAACGGCATGATTTGGCCCGCTCGAAGGAATTCGTGGCAGTCGCCGAAACGATTGGATACGGGGCCGTTGCAGAAGGATGAGTCGGAACCAAGGATGGTCCCATCGGGCGCCTTGGCTGTGGCGCTCAAGGAGAACAGTCGCGCCACACCGCTTCCGTGGTAGGAGATGAGTCCAAGGATACTGAATCCGAGGCCGGTTTGGCCGGTTTGCATCCATTGCGTGTGGATGCGAAAGTCGCCCACCGGAAGTCCTGCGTCAGCGACAGTTTCATTGATGTATGGAATGCCGATGCAGCGCCCGTCACAGGAAAGTTGCCCGAGCAAGAAGCCGTCAGGGATGGCGCTCCCGGATTCGCGGGCGACCGATTCGTCGGGGTCATAGGCTAGGCAGCCAGAGAGGCTGAACACCAAGGCAAGTGCTATCGTTTTTTGTAACAGCCCTTGGCCTCGGGCGTCGCCCCGCCCTGATCCCTCGCAGCGCATCAGTCGTTGAGCTGCGGGTTTTCCAGGGTTCGGGTGGTTTCGCCCGATTGCTGGCGCTCGATGCTCTCGAACAAGGCACGGAAGTTGCCCTCGCCGAAGCCTTGCTCACCGTGGCGCTGAATCACTTCAAAGAAGAACGGCCCAGCGGCGGCCTCGTTGTAGAGGAGGCTGGCTTCCTTCATGAAAATCTGAAGCAAGTATCGGTTCTCGCTGCCGTCCACGAGGATCTTGCGGTCTTGCAAGTCCTTGATGTCCTCCTTGAGGTTCTCAACGGCGCGTTCCGCCATGCGCTCGGGAAGCATCTCGTAGTAACTTGCGGGGGTGTCCAAGAATTGCAAGCCGGCTGCTTGCATCTGGGGGACTGTGTCCATGATTTGACTCGTGGACAAGGCGATGTGTTGCACGCCGGGCCCGCCGTTGTCTTCCACGTACTTTTGGATCTGTGAGCCGTAGAAGTTGGGGCTCAGGGGCTCGTTGGTGGCGAACTTGACGTTGCTCTTGGGGTCGCGCATCACAATGGAGTTGAGGCCGCTGCCAACCGCTTCGGGGTTGCTGTCTTGGGTGTGGAAGCGGATGTCCCAGAAGTGCTCGAAGCCCAGGATGTCACGGTACCAGTTGGTCAAGGACTTCATGTCCCTGGTGTTGCTGGTGATGTGGTCCATGTGGGTGAACGCGTGGCGGTTGGCGGCGGTGCTGCCGGCCACGGGCGTCAAGTGAGGATCGGTGGCGCCGTCCTTTTTCTCCACGAAGGCGTACTCTACGTCTCCGAGGGGGCTGGCGATGTGGAATTGCTTGTAGTCGCCCTTGACCCAGGGCTCATCAATGATGTTGGCGCCGCGCTCGGCAAGCACCTTGAATGCGTGGTCGACGCTTTCGACGCGGAAGGCGACGGTTCGAATACCGTCGGGGTGGCTTTGCAGGAACTTGCCAGCGTGGCTGTTCGTGCGGGTGGGCGCCGTGATGCGGATGCGGCTGCGGGCTGCTTCATAGAACAGGGATTTTTCGCCAAAGGCGTCCTCGAACACGTCGTCACTTTGGGCTGTGAGCGCCATGTCCATCTTGTCACCGTAGAATCCTCGGCTGCGGTCCAGGTCGTGGACGACGAAGTCCACGTGGTCCACGCGCTGGATGCCAAGGTTGTCGATGGTCATGGTTCGATGGGAGGGGGGACCCCTCTTGAATATTCGCCATAAGGCAGAATGGGGATTTGGCGCCGCAAAATGGGCGCCAACAGAAGCAAATAGGCCGATTCGACGGGGAAGAATGGGTCGGCGACAGGGAAGGAGGCAGAGGGGGGAAATTGGCCAACGGAGGCACCTGCGGCCTCATGGGTGGGAGGAACTGGGGCTTGATTATTCGTAGATGTAATTCAGGTCCTCAGTGGTGCGCGTCTGAAGTTCCTTGATGCTCCAGGGGTCCATGGTGGCGTCTCGGCCAGTCAATTGCGGGTGTTTGGTGGGGTTGCGCAGTTGCCACTCGGCCCAGATGCGATCCACGTTGGCGTGGTGCATCCAGAAGACGGCGTCGGCGGGGGATTCCATGGTGTTCATGGTGCCACCGACCCACACATGCACTTGGTTGTGGAAGCTTTCCAGTTGAGACTCGAAGGCGGTGAATTCGTTGCGTGCCACCAATAAGGCGTTCACTTCGGAGGCCGTCGCCAGTCGTCCGCCTTGGCCGATGTTGCGCGTCACCGTGATGGATCCGCTGCGGGTTTCGGCTGGCACGGTGGGCATGAAGTCAGCAAGCCACTGGGGGAACTCTTGGTTGGTGCTCCAGTCCCAGTATGGAATGAATGCTTGGGGGTCGATGGTGCGCATTGATTCTTCGAGTTTGGACAAGTAGACGCGGTGCCACGGCAGGAACCGCTGGGCGCCCACGGGGCCCCAGAAGCCATGCATGTTGTGGCTGCGCACCGTGTGAATCATGGTCAATTCACCAAAGGTGCCGTTGTTGATCAATTCGGTGATGACGGACTTGAATCGGTCTTGTTCCTCGCTCGTCATTGCGTTGGCGGCCTTGCGGATGATGGTGGCGCTGACGCGGACGTCGCGGACGAATACACACGTGGAGGCGTCATCGTCCAATTCGATGCGGATGGTGTTGGCGCCGGCGACCAGAAGCTCGGGGCGCACGACGAGGTTCTTGTCGTACCAGTTGACGAGGTGGGGGTCGAAGCCGGCGACGAGGCGCTCGCCGTTAACGACGATGGCGATGGGGCAATCGGTCTTGCCGTTGACGAGGCCGCTGCACAAGGTGAAGTCCAAGGTGATGGCCAAGGGGGCGTCAAGGTCGAGACGGAACTCAATGAAGCCGCCGCGGTTTTGGATGGCCCAAGAGCGCAGGTCGTTTCGGTATCGGCTTCCTTCATTGCCCGTCATGGTAAAACGAGACGAACCAATGACGGCGGGGGACGAAAGATGGACGGACTGGGTTTCGAATTGAGTTACGGTGGTTTGGGAGATGCTCACGGATAATTTCCTGGCCCATCAAGGCCAATGTCGCCGATTTGCCCATTGCCTATAGGCAACCCCCAGAATGTTAGCCATTGACCCAATATTTTGTCGCTAGGGCGCCGTGTTTAGGCACGTACATCGAAGACAAACGGGTGTCATCGCAAGGTCCTGGAAGCTTAGGGGGTGATGAAGATGAGATGGGCGGCCTTATGCTCCAAAGGTGCATGGCGCCTTGATGCGCGTCGTGACCCGCCGGTCGGGAGCTTGGGCCACCACTGAGGAAGATGCCCTGTCCGCTGCCAACATTGCCATGGAGGCCCGGGAGGATCCCAATGTGTTGGCATGGCTCCGCGCTGGCGGCGCGCCGAAGCAACAACTCATGACGCTTGGAAAGCAACTGGGGTTGCACCCGCTCGCCTTGGAAGACGTTCAAAACACGCGCCAGAGGCCCAAGGTGGAAGATTATGGCGACATCGTCTTCGTCGTGGTGCGCGTGCCTCGGTACGATGGCGAAGTCTCTTGGAAACAAGTGGGCATTTTCCTGGGTCCCGATTTTGTTGTGACCGCCTCCGAAGCACCCTTGCCCGAATTGGATGCAGTGGAGGCGCGCATGCTCAAGCGTGGCCTTCCTGAAGATCGAGGATCCGCTTGCTTCCTGTTCTACTTGATTCTGGATGCACTCGTGGACGCATGGTTTCCCTACATGGATGCCTTGGAAGAGCACCTAGATGACTTGGAGGACAAGGTGCTTGAGGAGGCCACCCAAGCATTGCTGGCCGATATTCGAAACGTCAAACACACCATCAGCCGGACGCGCAAGGTGAGCGGCCCCATGCGAGATGCGGCTTTGGCGTTGGAGCGAGGAGACCACCGTGCGATTTTGCCTGCAACCAAGGTCTACTTACGGGATGTGAGCGACCATATGGTGCGCATCACTGAGCGCTTGGATCACGTGAAAGAAACGAGCCTCATTGCCCAAGAAACCTGGAATGCGACCCTGGCCAATCGGCAAAATGAGCTGATGAAGCGACTCACTGTTGTCGCGGCCCTCCTCCTGCTGCCTGGATTGCTTGCGGGCCTTGGGGGCATGAATTTTGAACGAGGGTTCCCCGCGTGGGGATACTGGCCCGTGGTGGCAACGATCTTTGGCATCGTTGTGCTCGGAATTGGTGCTGCCCGATGGAAGCGCTGGCTGTAACCAAAACGCACCAGCCACGACCAAAGCAGTTCTCAAGGGTGCCGAGTCTGCCATGATATGACACGAATCGTTGCACTGGCCGGGAGCATCTCATCGGATTCCGCGACCCGGAAAGCCCTCACGGTGGCCCTTGAAGGCGCCGCCAAGCATGGTGCCGAGGTCGAGCTCATTGACCTTCGAGAATACCAATTGCCTTTCTGTGATGGGTCCAAAGAGTACGGCCCCGAAGTCAATCGCCTCAAGGAAAAAATCCACAATGCCGACGGGATTTTGCTTGGAACCCCAGAATACCACGGCGGCTATTCTGGTGTGCTCAAGAACGCCATGGACTTGATGGGATTTCCCGAATTCCAAGGCAAAATGGTCGGCCTTGTGGGCGTTGCTGGGGGAGCGCTTGGGGGAACGGGGCCGTTGCTAAGCTTGCGCAACGTTTGTCGAACCTTGCACGCTTGGGTAGTCCCGAATCAAGCCACCGTGGCGCACGCCTTCAAGCAGTTTGATGAACACGGCCGCCCCGTGGATGAGGGACTCACCAAGCGACTGCACGCCGTCGGCGAACAAGTGGCCAAGTTCGCGTCATTGCACCAGAGTCCCGAATCCAAAGCGTTTCTGGATGCCTGGGAGACGGCGTTCGAGAACCCTGGTGCCTAATGGACGAACCTAGCCCCACATTTGGCGGCGCAGTTCCTGATCTCGCGCATATGCTTCGTCATCGCTGGGGCGCACCGGCTCATCGGCGAGGCCTAGGAGGACGTCGATGGCAACTTGGATACTGGCGCCGTTCACTTCACCATACCCAATGAACGGAAACAGCACGTCGGAGGGCGTGCCTTCGGGAATGGACACTTGGCTCAGGCATGCGTCTCCATCGGATTCGTCTACGGTGGGAGGGTTGAGAGCGGTGTGGAACAGGACCGACTTGAGTTCGTCCATGGTAAATTGACCATCGCTAAGTGGACCCTTTTCGGGGACGGTTCCGCCTTCATGAATGGCGGCCAGGACGCCGTCGCGGACACCCACGTTGGGGTCGTGGAACACTCGGCGAGCTTCCAAGATGATCTTGGCGGCTCCGCCCGCGGCAAATGGCGTAGCGCTGCTGGTGCCACCGCCTGTGTTGGAGATTTCGTCGGTCGTTGATTCGTTGATGGCCGGGTTTGCACAGCTATCTGCGCTAACGGCTGGGAACCAATTGGCCCATCGGGTGTAACCGCCATTGTCTGTGCCGCCCACCGTAATGACACCGGCGGGATTGTTAGATTGGCACTGGCTGGGGTAGCCCAAGAGGCCGGCGTTTGCGTGCCCATTGGCGGCAGCAACAAACACCGGCTGCTTGTCTCGGGCGTACTTGAACGCCTCCGACCAACCCCATGCGGCATCGGCTGCAAGGTCGCTGCACGCTGCAAAATTGCCCCAAGAGTGGCTTTGAATGTCAATCCATGGTTGATCGGCTGCCCAGCGGGTCGCGCGTCCTTCGTTGGTGTCTCCGTCTGCATCTAGTTCGAAGCTAAGAGGCGCGCGGACATGCACAAGGAGCACTTCTTCGTTGCCGATGCTGATGGTGTTGCCTCCGGCGCGGCTGCTGGTCATGGATCCGTGGCCGCCGCCGGGAAGGTCGCTACCGATGCCAATGAAACCGACAAATTTGGTGCCAGGAATCCAGTAAAGCGTATCCTGCATGGTCTCGTCCCACAACGCCTTATCGTGCTCAAGGAAGTCATCGGAGGTGGTTGAGTTGAGGCCGAGAGTGATGGGAATTGCTTGCGCATCTTGGGGGTAATTGGACAAGTACGTTGCTGGGTGGGCCGTACCGTCTTCACCTGCACGAATTTGTCTGAACTCTTCGTGGTATGGCATGATGCCGGTGTCCACAACGGCAACCACCACCCGAGGCATGAAGCCGTCTGAATCAAGATTGGACTCGTCAAGTGAGGGTTCAGGGTCGCTGATGCAACCAGCAAAGCCAATGGTCAGCATCAATGCCGCAACCAAAATGCGCATGGGGTTCTGACTAAAGGAACGCACAAGAAGACATCGGCGCAGGTTTCAACTCGGCCGAACTCCGCCCCGTGTTGCCCCGGGAATCCAAGGCCTCCAAACGTGCACGTGCCCTCGCCATTGACGCGGCGCTCACAGCAGCGTACCCCCATTCCACGTGCGCCTTGGACCACCAATCGCCGTTTCAGTTGCTCATCGCCACCGCCTTGAGTGCCCAAACCACGGATATTGCAGTGAATGACGCCACCGCCGAGTTGTTTGCTCAATTTCCCACGCCTGAGGCCATGGCCAATGCGCCGGACGGAGCGATTGAAGCGTGCATCAACAGCATTGGTTTGTGGCGAAACAAAGCCCGCAATTCCCGGGCCGCAGCGCAAATGATTGTGGATGAATTAGGAGGTGAGGTCCCTCAAACCGTAGAGGAACTCACGCGCTTGCCGGGGGTGGGTCGAAAAACCGCCACAGCGGTTCTGGGGACTGCATTTGGGTTGGCTGCGGGTGTCACCGTGGATACGCACATGCTGCGCATCAACCGCCTCGCCAAGCTCTCCACGCAGACGGATCCTGACAAAATGGCAAAGGAATTGGAATCTCTGCTTCCGTCAGAAGTATGGCCCCATTACACTCACCGCATCATTGACCACGGGCGGCTTGTCTGTGTGGCGCGCCGGCCTCGGTGCGGCGTGTGTGTGCTGCAAAAAAACGGCCTCTGCGCGTCGGCGTTTAGTGAAAAAGCCGGTTACAAGGGAGAAAACGATGAGCGGGAGCCCGCAAGTGCCAAGGGGCTCAGTTGG
>JBFJXT010000066.1:0-9477 GCA_041623015.1 Thermoplasmatota archaeon
CGACATCGTGCTGTAAGCACGGTGGCAAGGTCGCCTTTCGGGCAGCAGCAAGGCGCGTAGCGCCGAGCGGACCCTGAGCGTGTCGCAAAGCGACGCGCTCAGGGGTCAGTCCAGTAGGCTGCGCTCTGACATCGTGCTGTTAGCCCATAACAAAGCCAGTGTTCTAGCAGACCCCTCCTTTCCCAACTCCCTCTCCACTTTTTCATTTGATGGGACACGCGTGCCGCCCCGAAAACGAGCGGCCTTTTGCCCTCTGGCCCTTTGGCCCAATCAGCTAGGCGTTTTATCGCCCACTGTCTTTGCCATCCCCGATGCGAAGCGCCTCGGTCCTGTTGGCTTTACTTTTGATGCTCTCGATGCCAGCCCACGCAGCGGCAGATCTTGACCTCAAAGTCACCATGCCTCGGGGCGCCAACGAAATGCAGGGCGGCGACGTTGCCAGCTTCAAAGGCGCGATTTCGGTAGACGCCGGTGTAGGCGAAGACGCAGTGGATTTGTTCGTGTCCTTCAATTCGGACCCCGACAAGGTTTCTTGGCCAACCACGTTGACCTTGCGCCGCGCCGGCACGGATCAAGTCCGAGGCCCCTTTGAAATGGGAGATGGCACCACGTTCCTCGATGTGTTCGAGGGCGACTACGACATGGATGTCATCATCCAAGTGCCCGAAGTCATTGGTCGGTTTGAAGCCGATTTATTGGTCCGCGCCACCAGCATTGATGGCCGCGCCGATACTCGGTTGACGTCGTCGACGCTGATTTTTTCAGTCACCGAAGGCCCGGATGCCGACCGTGATGGCTTGTCCGATGCTCGTGAAGCGGCGCTTGGCACTGATCCAAATAACCATGACACGGACGGCGACACGTTGACCGATTGTCAAGAAGTCAAGCACATTGACAATGAGGAATGCCGGGACCCGTACCGCACCGAGTTTGACGGCGGTTTTGGCACGGACCCCAAAAAATCCGACACAGATGAAGATGGGATTGGCGATGTGAGTGAAGTGTGGGGCCCCACGAGCGCTGTGAAAGCCGACACGGATGATGACGGCCTCAGCGACAAGCGAGAACGCCCCCAAGACACCGGCACCGACCCACTGAATCCAGACTCGGATGGAGACGGCTTGTTGGATGGGGACGAAATTGGCCGTGGAACCAACCCGCTCAACCCGGATTCTGACAAAGACAAGATTTCAGATGGCGACGAGGTCAATGGAACACTCAACGGTGCGTGGAGCAACGGACCAACGGATCCGCTTCGCCTTGACTCGGATGGAGATTCCCTTACGGATACTGAAGAAATCCTAGAATTTGGCACCAATCCAAATGCAGTGGACAGCGATGCCGATGGCATCAATGACCCCCAGGAACTGGAGGGCAAGCGGTCGGACCCCCTCAAGAGTGACAGCGATGACGACGGGCTCAATGATTTGGACGAAATCATGACTTGGTACACGCGCCCCTGGGTCCCCGATACCGACGGCGACGGACTTCTGGATGGCGACGAAGTCCACACCCACAAAACGCACCCCAAAGAGAAAGACACGGACGGGGATCGACTCACCGATTCAGATGAACTCAACGTCTGGCTCACGGACCCACTCAATGTGGACAGCGATGACGATGGCCTCAACGACGGCGACGAAGTGGAAATCCACAACACCGACCCAGCGTACTTCGATACGGACCGTGACGGCTTGAGCGATGGTGAAGAAGGCCGAGTCTTCGGCACCATCCCCACCATTGCAGACTTCGATGAAGATCTTCTCAATGATGGGGACGAGGTGCAAGCAGGCACCAATCCGCGCGTCGCCGACACCGATAACGATGGCTACCTCGATGGCCACGAATTCTTCTACGGGGGTGACCCGCTGGAATACATGGTGACGCCCCCTGATTTGGATCTAGATTTCCTCACGGATGCGGTGGATCCGGATGCCGACGGCGATGGCGTTGACGATGACGCTCCGCTCGCATCTGGCCTGCCTGGGCTTGGCGCCAGCATTCGCTACAACGCCAAAATCGCCAACTTTGAGGCCGGTAACTCCGGTGTCACATTCTCATTCGATGCGTTCGATGGAGTCACCGGTTACCAACTGTGGCGCCTTGATGACGTGTGGGTGCCCGTGGATTCCTCAACCACTCCCGAACTCACTGACTCGGCAGCTCGCGATGGGGCTACGTACCGCATCTCGGCATACATCACCATCGGCGCCAAAGAAGCAGGGCACGCCACGAATGCGTCCAATATCCCCTGGTTTGACACGCTCCCACAGTGGAACCTCATCGTTACCAACGTCATCCACGACGGAACCGACTTGCGTATCCAAAACGGTGGGGATGCCACGGACTTCGTCTTCGTGGTCAACGGCGAAACCACCTCATGGCCGGCAACCGGATATGGAGAAACCCGCGTTCCCCTCTCGGAGTTGGCAGGCGGCGAATACCCGATTGAATGGGTAGACGGAGAGTCCCGTCGGACGGTCCTTTACATCGAGGAGCCCAAGGGCAAGGACTCGCCCTTGCCAATCATTTCGATGGCCGCCGCCATCGTCATTGCGGGCATTGCGCGCCGTCGAATTGGACGCCAAACTTAGTCCGACGGCCCTTTCCCCCTCTTCCGCCTACGCCCAATCGTGGACGACCCTCACGCACCACTGCGCCGCGACGTTCGAATGCTCGGCGACCTTTTGGGCAAGGTACTTCTGAACCAGGAAGGTCAGGCATTTTTTGATCGCGTGGAAGCGGTGCGCGCCATGGCCAAATCGGCGAGGGCACAGGGTTTTGCCACGGTCGGCTTGGAGCCCTTATTGGAGGAAGTGGATTCGGAAACCGCCGGAAAACTCGCCCGGGCCTTTGGCTTATTTTTGAGCCTCGCCAACATCGCGGAGCAACACCACCGCACCCGCAGGCGGCGAGACCATTTGCGCGCTGGCTCTGCCCCCCAACGCGCTTCGTTGCCTGAGACATTCCAGCGGCTCCTATCGTCTGGACTCTCCCCTGAAGCGATTCACGACACGATTCACACGCAGCGCATTGACCTCGTCCTAACGGCCCACCCGACCGAGGCGACGCGACGAACAGTCCTGATGAAACACCAGGAAATTGCAGCTCTGTTGGAGCGTTTGGATCGCCCCGATCTTTTGGACCTGGAGCGCGAGTCGGCTCGCCGCGCCTTGCATGGGCATGTGCTGGCCATTTGGTTGACCGAAGACGTGCGGCACGAGCGCCCGGACCCGGAAACCGAAGCAAGAAGCGGACTCGCCATCATCGAAGGTGTGCTCTGGGATGCCATTCCAAAGTTTCTGCGAGAACTGGATACGAGGCTTCGAGAAAGCACCGGCAAGGCACTGGATCCGACCGCTGCACCCATTCGATTTGGGTCATGGATGGGCGGTGACCGAGACGGCAACCCGAGAGTAAAGCCCGACACCACTCGGCGGGTGCTTCTGTTGTCCCGGTGGATGGGATTGCACTTGTACCTGCAAGAAGTGAATGTCATTCGCCGAGAATTGAGCCTGCGCACGGCAAGCCCGGCTCTCCGCGCCCATACCGACGCCCGCGAGCCGTATCGAGCCATCCTTCGTGATTTGCGCGATCAATTGCAAGCGGCACTAGAGTCTACAGAATCTGAGCTTGAGGGCGGCGAGGCCTCGGCCGGGTTGACCGCGGCCGACATACACGACCCTCTGCGCTTATGCTACGACAGCCTCCACGAAACCGGCGCGGGGATCCTTGCCGACGGGAACTTGCTCGACACCCTGCGGCGGCTGGCCACCTTCGGTTTGTACTTGCTCCCACTCGATATTCGACAAGAAGCCAGCAAGCACACGGACGCCATGGAGGCACTGTCTCCCGGATATGCGGCCCTCGATGAGGAAGCTAAGTGCCAGTTTTTGCTCGACGCCCTCGAAGCGCCGCCGGAGCCTCTGCCGCGTGGCGACGATGTGCTGGACACATTCCATGTCCTAGCTGAAGCTGACCCGGCCGCACTGGGCTCGTACATCATCTCCATGGCATCCCGCCCAAGTGACTTGCTCGCGGTGGCATACCTGCAGCACCGCGCCGGCGCCAAGCTCCCCGTGGTGCCTCTGTTTGAAACCCCCGGCGATTTGGACCGCGCCCCAAAAACGGTCACCGCATACCTTGACAACCCCCGAGCCCGGCGCGTGCTTGCACCCGAGAAATCCGGCATCCAAGTGATGATTGGCTACTCGGATTCTGCCAAAGAAGCCGGCATGCTCGCCGCCGCGTGGGGCCTCCACCGCTGCCAAGAAAAACTGGTCAACATCTGCAACGGCCGAGGCATCCCCTTGGTGCTGTTCCATGGCCGAGGCGGAACCGTGGGCCGGGGTGGCGGACCCGCACACCAAGCCATCACGGCCTTGCCCCCCGGCGCTGTGGCAGGGTACTTGCGCGTCACCGAACAAGGCGAGGTGATCCAAGCACGATTCGGCCTTCCCGGCATCGCCGCGCGCACCCTAGAACTCTACACCACGGCGGTCTTGGAAGCAACTCTCCAGCCCCCAGAACCCCCAGAATCCAAGTGGCGCCAAGAATTGGACCGCATGGCAGCATCGAGCCACGCCACGTACCAAGGAGTGCTGTCCTCAGAAGATTTCGTTCCATTTTTCCAAGACGTCACTCCCGTGGACGAATTGGCCGGGCTGAACATCGGCAGCCGGCCCGCCAAGCGCGGCGCTGGCAGCGGCCCCAAGTCCCTGCGCGCGATTCCATGGGTGTTTGCCTGGACTCAGAACCGACTCAGCCTACCCGCGTGGCTCGGCATCGACACCGCCCTCGAAAATCCCCCGCCGGCCGACATGCAATCCTGGCCCTTCTGGGAAACGACCCTTTCGCTTGTGGAAATGGCCCTCGCCAAGTGCGACCCCGCCGTGTTCAATGCCTACCTCGACCTCACCAACCGAAGCCATGGAGAGGCCCTTCTGCATCGTCTTCAGCGGGCCCGCACAGGCGTTCTTGCCGCCACGGGCCATGAGGCACTGCTTGCCGACAATCCGGTGCTTGCCCGCTCGATTAAGGTGCGAAATCCGTACATCGATCCGTTGCATGTGTTGCAAGTGGAGCTGCTCAAGCGAGTGCGCGCCGGTGACGCCTCCGCCAAACCTGCCCTGCTTTCCACCATCACGGCAATCGCAGCGGGACTGCGAAACACGGGTTGACTTTGGCCGACCCAGATGCGCGCTTAGATGCCTTGCAATCGACCGCCGTCAACAGGCAACACGACGCCCCGGACAAAGCTCGCCGAGGGACTTGCTAGGAATGCAATCGCTTCAGCCAGCTCCGTGGGCTGCCCCAGGCGACCTTCGGGGGTTGCTGCAATCCAACCCGCTTCCACGGCATCTTCCGTGCGTACGCCGCTGGCAGCCACTTGTTCCTTTAGGCTGCGCAGACGAGGTGTGTCTGTAAATCCAGGCAGGACCGAATTGATGGTGACCCCAGGCGGCAATTCGCGGCTGAGCGTCTTTGCCCATCCCGCCATGGCAGCGCGAATGGTGTTGCTGATGCCGAGGTTGGGAATCGGCTCTCGAACACTGGTGCTGATGACGTTGATGATGCGCCCGTAGCCGGTCGAGGTCATGCCGGGAAGCAGGAGCCGAACCAACAAGTGCGCGGCAAGCACATGGCGACCAAAGGGCACGGTGAAAGCGGCTTCATCGGTCACGTCTAGCAATTTGCCAGAAGGCGGGCCACCGGTGTTGTTGATGAGAATGTGAATGGGGCCGTGGGCCGCAAGGTGCGCCGTCACTTTGGCTTCAAGATCTGCGCGGTCGTCAAGATCCGCAACCAACACATGAACCGTCGCGCCCTCGGCAGCGGCTTCTGCGGCGAGGGCCTCCAAGGCATCCTTGGAGCGAGCAACCACCGTCAACGTGGCGCCGCGCTTGGCGAGCGCTAGAGCCGTTGCGCGTCCGATTCCACCGCTTGCCCCGCAGACAAAGGCGTGGCGATCTTGAAGGTCCATGAGGCCGGGAAGGAGGGCGGTCTTAATGGGTGTGTGAAGGCAAAAGGCCGCCCTGTTGTGGGGGTAAAGAACAGAACCCCATAAACTACTTTAGGGGGTTTGAGCTTATTGATGCGTGGAATTGGTCGTAGATCGCCCCCGAGTTGACGTCCAGGTCGCAACCCTGGAGCGCGTGGAAAGAATCTTGCGAGAAGCCACTGGCCCCGTCAGCCGATACTACATCCACAAAAAACTCTCAGAGGCCGGCTCAGGAACAACTCCCGCTCGACTCAATCGAGCCCTCAGTTACCTCGAAACCCACGCCTTAGTTGTTGAAGGGTCCAAGGGCGTACAATGGACGCAATCCGGGAGCCAAGATCTTGCACACGCCCGCAGCAGTGGGCGGCCTCTGTAATTCATGCCACCACCTCCATTTCGACCCACAACGGTGTTGATTCACCCACGAAGACAACCCGCATATGACGCCTTAGAAATGGCCGCCCGCGCAGGCAATAAACCCCAGCAAGGCATCTGGAAGCGGTTTCAGGTTGCGGTGTCTCGGATTAAATTGGATGGTCAATGGGGCGAAGTCATTCCACGGCCCGACATTCCAGATTATTTTGTGGCAGAGTACGGCCTAACCAACTTGTATTGCATCGACCTCAAGGGCGATGTTCGGGCATTCTACACCATTGAAGGCAGAGACATCATCCTGCTCGACCTCGTGGACCACGCTGAATACGACAAGTGGTTCCCACCCAAAGGCAAGAAGGCCCGGCGCTGAATCAGGACTCCGAAACCAGAACCGCCCGCACTGGACTTGCATCTGCATCCACGAGCGGCAGTGGAAATGCGATGAGGGTGTACTCTCCAGGCTCCACGTGGTCCAAGACGAGCCCTTCCAAGTTGACCATGTTGGTGGCCGCGAGGCGCTTGTGGGCGGCGAGGTCCTTGGATTCGAATAAATCGGTGCTTGGGGTGTCAAATCCCACGAGCATCACGCCTCGACTGGCCAAGGCGTCGATGAGTTCCGGGGCCGGGGCCGCAAAGTCGGTGTTCCACGTTTCGTGGCCATCAAAGGTGCCAGTCTTCAGCAGCACGCGCTTGGAGGTGATTTTGCTTGCGAGGTCCATCAAGTCGAATCGCTTGCCTCGTTGAGCGCGCACGTCGATCACTTGGCAGGGACCATAGTACGGCTCCAAGGGCATGGATGCGGCATCCTCGGCACCCTTCACGTAGTGTCGGTGGGCGTCCGTGTGTGCACCCACGTGGTACGTGGTGTGCATGGAGCCCAAGTCCAAGTGAGCGCCTTCGTTGATGTCTAGCGATTTTTCCGATTGGAACGGAACGTCACCGGGCCAGACGCGGATACCGGAGTGGAGTTTGGGGGAGATGTCAAGGAGCACGACAAGCGGGGACGTAGGTTCGGACTGATAGAATCGCTGCATGCCAACGCAGTGATCCTTCGACCACGCAGCCCTTTGCCACAGTCCCAATCCCAGGCAACGGCTCCAATACACAAAGGGCCCGAGGGTGGCGCAGGCCCTGGCAAAGAATCCTTCCCCTCCACCTGCAACGTGTTACCCATGCTCTTCCACGTTCGCCACCATCATGCGCCCGGCGACTGCATCACGCACCAACCTGACGAGGTCAAGCGAGTCGTTGGAGCCATGATGAAGAAGGCCGCCGACGGTGTTGTCAAGGTGCATTCGTTCGTTCTCGACGCACCCCACCATGACTTGTATTGGGTAGTTGAGGCAGGCACCGTCGAGGCGCTGCACGACTTCTTAGACAGCGGCATGGAATGGGGCAATGCACGCATCGTGCCCGTGGTGGATGGATTGGCGGCGATTAAGGCAAGGACTGAGTAGGCAACTATGGCGCGCTCGCCATGACCTTGAATTCCACTGCAATCGGCGTTGGTAATCGGTTGATCTCCAACGTCGTGCGCGTCGCTTGCACAGGTCCAAAGTGCTTGGCGTAGACTTCGTTGAAGCCCTCAAAGTCGCGCTCCATGTCGATGAGATAGCAGGTGACATCCACCACGTCTTCGATGCTTGCGCCACTCTCGGCCAGCACCAGTTTCATGTTGGCAATGACTGCCTCCGTTTGGGCGCGAATATCGTACTCTTGCTTGGCGCCAGATGCATCCCAGACGGGGCCGCCAGGGACGCTGTTGTCCACGGGGTTTCTGGGGCCAAGGCCAGACAAGTAGAGGGTGTCGCCAACGCGCCGGGCGTGCGGGTATGCACCGACCGGCTTAGGCGCGGAGCCGGCCACCACGACACCGGGCCCAGTTTGGGCCGCGTGTGCGGGTTGAGCCGTGGGAGAAGGCGCGGCGGGAGGCGCGGCAGCGGGCCCGTCTGGACCTTCGAAGAGGTTTGCACCGCCAAGCACATTGCGATCACCGCCGTACACTTCGGCATCGTCCTCGTCGAACTCCACTTCGCCTGTTCCCGCCGGAGCAGGCACGAGACTCATGACCGAGGCGCCAGTGCCGTAAATCGGCTCGTATGCATGGACGGTGCCGGTGAGTTCGTTGGTTTGGCCCATGAGGGTGTTGAGCCACCAAATTGCCTTCATGCGTTGATCACCAGCGGCTTGCGCCGTGAAGGTGCGTGCCAGTTGGGCGGCGTCTTCTAGGCGCCCACCACCGAGGATTTCGAGGTACTTGCGGTTCCACTCGTCGTCCTTTTGGCTGTGGATGCGGTCATCTGCGAAGGGAATTTCTCGCGTGTGAACTCGGTTGGACAAGGCGGTGACTGCGACGGCGACCACCCGTTTGCCACTGGCCTTGATAGCGTCGAGCGCGGCCTTGCCAAGCACGAGGGTTTCGGCGCGATCGGCGTACATGTTGCAACTGACGATGCTTGCAGGGAACGCATTGTCGGGGTTCAGGAGCTTGAGTGCCACCACGCTGCCGGTGTCGATGGGGAAGCCATGGTATGCGACGGTGCGCATTTCGAGGCCTCGTGCTTGTCCCGCCGCAACGTAAGACTCGCCGAATTCTTGGTCCATGCGGAACGTGTATGGGATGCTGCCCAGTTCGTGCCATTCTTGGTCCACGTGCGTCCAAACAGGCTTGGGATCCGCTTGCACTTGGTGGCCGATGACGGAGAGCCATTGGGTGCTGTAAAGCAAGACCAAGTCAGGCTTGAGCACCTCGATTTCTTGGCGCACTTTGGCATAAGCATCCGCGATGCGGCCGTACGCCGGGTTGGCGTCCTTGGCAAGAAGCGGGTGGGGGTAGCCGGGGACGATGAAGCCTGCAACGACTCCGGAGGATGCGATTCCGGCGCTCATGTGGTGGTCCTCCGAGTGAATTGCCGCGTCTCAGGATTCGGATCCCACTCCACGACCGCATTCCCGGTGCCGATGACGGTGCCGTATCCATGTAGTTCCGCAGGATAGTCGGGGAAGTTCAGGGCAGATAGGAGCCAACTGAGGCAGCCGGCGTCGGCTTCACTGGTGGCTTGGTCAATGAGGTCGGGCAATTCGTCGAACAGTTGCTGGGC
>JBFJXT010000067.1:0-9463 GCA_041623015.1 Thermoplasmatota archaeon
AAAGCGTTCGTCGTCAACAATCCACTGAGGGGGCTCTTGACCGGCTAGCTCCGCGTAGATGCCTTCCATGACGCGGGCGTTGAGGGTGCTGACACAGGGAACCGAGCTGGGGTTCGATGCGTAACTCATGATGTCCGTGGTGGGCACATATCGGGCATTGAAGTCCAATGCGTCGCCCACGTGGCTAAGGCCCAGGCAGTGGCCCACTTCATGCGCGACCAAATCGTACAGGGCGTTGTTGCCGCCAAGGGCACTGGCGAAGTTGAGGGCAGCACAGCGGAAGCCGCCGGTGATGCACTCGGCTGCAAAGATTGCCATTCCGTCGTGCTCATGGACCGGGTAAACGTGGGTGGCGAGGCTGCCGGGCACGAAGAGTGGGTCCGCGTTCACCACGCCAACGAGCCCGCATGCAAGTTGCTCGGCGTTGAGGCCGATGCTGGTGCTGCGTTGGCCAGATTCGCTGATGACAATGATTTCGGGGTCCGTGACGTAATCAGCGCTGGGGATGCCTTCGCCTACCACGTAGGTGTTGAGTTCCCAGGCCTCCACGAACCAATCTGCGGCAAATTGCTCAACGTCTGCCCAAGCGGCGGTGGCGTTGCCGGCAGCACGGGTGGCAGAGAGCGGGTCGGCGCCGGGCACCGGGAGAACCACAGCATCGATGATTGTGGTGTCCAGTTCGTACACGACCCCTTCATGGAATTGACCGTCCCAGTACGTGCAGTTGCCCGCATCATGGCAATACTCCACGAGAGCTTCGTAGGGGTAGGTTGCTGCAATGTCCACGGGTTCCAAATCGGTTGGATCCGTGTCGGTATCGCTGCCATTGCTGATACATCCAGACAGGGCAAGCAGGCTCATCGTCGTGACGGCGAGTAGGCGCACAGTCCCGGGCCGGCGGTGGGCGATGATAACGATAGTGGTAATCGTCTTTCAGCGAACCTAGGCACCGGGGGCGTTCTCACAATCCACAGACGCATAGTCCAAGGGATTCGTTTCGACGTAGGTATGGGCTGGCATCCATTCTGACTTGGGTCGGTCGAGCAGATGCGCATAGACGCCTTCGAGGGTGCGCACATTCATGGAGCTGACACAGTGGACGTGTTCTGGATCATTTTGGTAGCTCATGATGTCCGAAATCGGCGCATATCGAGCACTGAAATCTAAGGCGTCGCCCACGTGGCCAATTCCGAGGCAGTGACCCACCTCATGGGCAATTAGGTCCTGTAAGGCGATGTTGTCGGGTTCTCCCACGTTGATGGCAAAGCAGGTGAATTCAGTCTCGGCGCAGGTCTGAGCAAAGATCCGATTTCCATCGTGCTCGTGGCCACCCAATTCTGCTTCAACGAGTTGCCCCAGTTCGTAGCACCCTGCTTGGACCGGCTCCAGTCCGATGCCGTTGGTCAATGTCACACTGGCCGAGATGACGACGATTTCGGGGTCTTCGACCGCTGCAAGACTTGGAACATCTTCTCCAACCACATACAAATTGAGGGTCAAGTTGTTAGCAAGCCAAGGGGCGCCCAGTGCCTGAATCCCATCCGCCCAGGCTTGCACCGCGAGTCGGCTGGCGGCACTCGTCTGGTCATTGGGGGCATTGAAGGGAGGCACGATGACGATGTCTAGGACCGTGGTGTCTAGGTCGTATACCACGCGTTCGTGGTACATGTCGTCCCAGAATTTGCACGCGGATTCCATCGTGCAGAAGGTGGGCTGGTCTGCAAGAAATTCAGTGCGAGCCTCATCCCGAACGATTTCTGGCTCGGTGCCCAGCGAGTCCATTGGATCTTCGCCGCTGACACAGCCAGATAGGAATGCAGTCAATAGAATGAGGGACAGGGCCGAAGGGTTTCGCACACCACCGGCCCGGAGTGAGAAGGGTAAAGGATTCCGGTCAAGGCGCTGGAATTAAGCCGTTAATTCTGCCTAAACTCCCGGCGCGTTGGCACATTCGCCCGCGTCGTAGTCGAGGGGGTCCATGGGCAGGTATGAGCCGCGGGGGAGCCACTCTTCTTCGGGGCGGTCGAGCAGGTGCGCGTATACGCCTTCGAGGACACGAACGTCGAGGTTACTGACGCAGTGCACGTGCTCTGGGTTGTTTTGGTAGCTCATGATGTCATCAATGGGCGCGTAGCGAGCACGGAAGTCCAAGGCGTCGCCAACGTGTCCACCGCCGAGGCAGTGGCCAACTTCGTGGGCAATCAGATCCTGGAGGGCGATCGTGTCCGCGCCGCCGCCGTTGAGGGCGAAGCAGGTGAAGCCAATGCCGGTGCAGTCTTGGGCAAAGATGAGGTTGCCATCGTGATCGTGTCCACCGTAGTCTTCAAGGACTTCTTGGCCAAGGATTTGGCAGCCAAATTGCTTGGGCTCCAAGCCAATGCCAACGACGCCAACGGCGCTGGTGGATGCGATGATGATTTCAGGGTCTTGGACAGCGTCAATGCTTGGAACGTCGATGCCCACAGCGGACACCGTCATGGTGAAGTTGTCGCGGAACCAGGGGGCCGCTTCTGCTTCGATGCCGTCGCTCCAGGCCTGGGCTGCTTGGCGGCTTGCGGCGATGTTGTCCGGCGTGGAGGCGCCAACTGGAGGCAAGACGAGGACGTCGATAGTGGTGGTGTCGAGGTCGTATACCACGTATTGGTGGTACATGTCGTCCCAGAAGTCACAGGTTTCTTCGGTATCGCAGAATTGCGGGTGGGACTCAAGGAAGGCAGCACGCTCGTCTGCTCGGGAGTCCAGCGAGCCTGGGCCGCCGGTGCCATCGCCGACGCCCGTGTCCTGTTCATCCACGGCAGGATCTCCGTCAAGGCAGCCTGAAACTGCCATGAGAAGGAACATGCTCAAAGTCGCGACTACTGTACGCATGGGTTTCATGCCGTCAATCTAGGCTTAATGCCTTCTGGTAGGACCCTTGAACCCCAATCTATCGAGGGGAGGTTTTGAAGCGCCAGTCTTCGGCTTCACGGGGCCGAATCCATTGGCCGCGCATCTTGGTGCGCTCCAGTTGGCCAAGCAACCGGGCAAGCTCCCGAGCGGGCACTTCCACCACACTCATGCGAGGCAAGAGGTCGATGCGACCCACTTGTTCGCCACGAAGTCCACCTTCATTGGCCAGCATGCCGACGATGTCGCCGGGGCGCACACTGTCCATGAGTCCAACCTTGAGGCACAGGGCAGCGGTGGCGTTGTCATCCACAACGTCAGCATCACCAGAGTCGGGCTCAGCGGCCACAGCCACGAGCATTTCCAGGGCGCGCAAAGCCACACCTTGGAGGTCCATGCCAGTGTTGAGGGCACGGTCGAGAATCGATTGTGCATCCGGCCCGGGCTCCATTTCGACGATGTCGCTGACGAGTCGGTCAGCGCGCATCGCCATGAGGTCCTTGTCCGTGGGAACTTCGAACTTTTGCAGCCGGCCAGCCACGTGTTGAATGGCGTTGAGCTTGCGCATACCGCCAGGGCCAATCATGAGGATGCTGCGACCTTCACGCCCGGCGCGGCCCGTGCGGCCCACGCGGTGGATGTAGGTCTCAACGTCTTGGGCAGGTTCGTCGTGGAGGACCAATTCGACGTTTTCCACGTCGAGGCCACGGCTGGCCACATCGGTTGCAATCAGGAGTTTGCTCTTGCCATCACGGAACCGCTGCATGACGGTGTCACGCTGGCCTTGGTTCATGCCGCCGTGTAGGGCTTCAGCACCCACATCACGCAAGGCATCGGCGAGGTCGTCCACGCGGCCACGGGTCTTGCAGAACAAGAGTGCGGCCTTGGGCTCACCAGCCAGAAGGATGCGGCGAACAGCTTCGGGGCGATCCGAGTGACGGATCATGGCAAAGTATTGCTCAACGGTTTTGGCTGCTCCGCGTCCGCTGCCACCGCTTGCACGAATGGTGACGGGGTCCTTGAGGGCGCGGCGAGCGAGCTTTTCGATGGAGGGCGGCAGCGTTGCCGTGAAGAGGAGGGTTTGGCGCTCGGTGGGGAGGGCTGCGACGATTTGGTCCAGTTCGTCTTGGAAGCCCATGCTGAGCATTTCGTCGGCCTCATCGAGCACGAGAATGTCCATGCCAGACAAGTCCAGAGTTCCGCGACCAATGTGGTCCACCACGCGGCCAGGGGTGGCAACGAGGGTGGCGTTGGGGTGGCGGTTGAGGGCTCGAACTTGGTCCGGGAAACTGGCGCCGCCGATGAGGCACACCACGTCGAAGGGGCTGCCTTTGCCGATGCTTTGCATTTCGCGCTGCACTTGCTTGGCCAATTCTCGCGTCGGGGTCAGGACGATGCCTCGGTGTCCTTGGCGGGCCGCTTCAACGAGGGGAATTCCGAAGGCCGCAGTCTTGCCGGTTCCGGTCTGTGCTTGCGCGATGACGTCACGCCCTTCTAGGAGGGCTGGGAGCGTTTCGGCTTGGACCGGGGTGGCTTCCTCGAAGCCCATGGATTCCAGGGCAGTGAGGGTGGCGGCGTCTAGGGGGAGTTCATCGAAGCGCATCGGGGACCTTCCAGGGCGGGCCCCGGTAGATTTTCTCAGAAACCCCTCCTATAAGGCTGATGGGGTGCGTGTGGCTTGCCTTTCCGGAGGGAATCCTGTCTGGAGCCGGGGAATCAATTTCCTGAATTGTGTGATAAGATCAAGGGGGAAGAGGGTGAAGGCACGCCCGTGGGGGGAACAGATGTTTGGAAGTGCCTTCGGGTAGGTGAACACATGATGCCGATGGTGCGCTTTCGCGTCGCGCCGTTTGATGACACCAGGCGGTTGCTGCCAGAAAGGTAGGGGCCATGCCTGGCGGGAATTTGCCCTTCTTGGCGCCACGTTGCGTAAATTGGGCAGTGGCTCGTCAGGGGGCGCCTGCCTCACTGCGGTCTGGATTAGTATCGCTAGATTGTGTTTACAGCCACGTTTGTTGTCTGTACCAATACCTGAACAGACACTACTCATATATGGTCAATGGAGCGAGTCTATAGACCATCGCCACACATACCTAACCGATTCATTACCCGGTTATTTAATCTAAAATCCACGCTAAAATTACGGATTCAACGAAGGATAAAGGGGGAAGATGGTGGTGTTCCGTGATTAGGGGAGTTCCAGCGCGGTGTCTGGGTTTTGGCAGGACACTTGGGAGTAACTGCCGGTGTTCAGGTGGACGTATTCGCCCCCATCGTAACGGGGCTGCGATCCAGGTGCGCCCGGAATGGCGTCAGCGTAGACACCTTGCAGACTCTTGATGTTGAGGCTGCTGACACAGAAGACTTGGTTGCGGTCGTACTGGTAACTCATGATGTCGCGGCTGGGGAAAATTCGGGTGCTGAAGTCCAAGGCATCGCCCACGTGACCAATGCCGAGGCAGTGTCCGATTTCGTGGGCAACGAGGTCATACATGCGGCGCTCGCCCTTGCCACCGTTGACAATCAAGAACGGACCATCCATGTGGAACATGTTGGTATTGAGCGCGACGCACTGGTTGCCGCCACTCTTGCAGGAGGCGCGTGCGGTGGCCCAGTTGCTTCCGGTGTGTTGTTGCCAGATGCTGGGGTCAAGCGGGTTGAATGCAGAACAGAATCCAATGGGGACGGTGTAACCGATGCCGAACAGGACGAAGGGGTTCACTTCGCCAGCGACCACGACAATTTCGGGGTCGGAGAGGGCATCGGAGGGAATGTCGTCGTAGCCTAGGGTGTAAATGTCCATGCTGAAGCCGTTGGCGAGCCAGGAGGGACTGAGGCTGCTTTGGATGCCGTCCTCCCAGGCTTGGATGCTCATCTCAATGGTGCTGATGTCACGAAGTGCCCAAGGACTGGCACTTGGAATGATAATCACATCAATGTGACCCGTATCCATGTCGTTCAGAATGTATTCATGATATTCGCTGGTCGTATTGAACGGCGAGGCGTCACCAAGGGGCGCAAGCGTGCCCAGGAGCATCAGCGTCAAGCCGAGGATGAAGGGTTTGGAGTTCATCGGCCCAATACAGCGCAAGGGGAATTTAGTGGCGGCGCAACGTTTCCGTATCATCTATTTTTATCACAGGCTTCATTTCATTACCTGCCCCATAGTTGCCCCATAATAATATCATTTATGCCCAAGATAAAATGATTGTTTGATTTTTAATTTAAGTTATGGCGTGTGAATTCGAAAGCCAATGAGGAGGCAATCTGGGGCAACGATTATGGCTCCGCCCCACCAAGCCAATCAGGTGAAGTCGGCCACAATCATGGGCCTGTTCCTGGTGGCATCCTTGGCCGGATGTATGCAATCGGAACCATCGCCGGGACCATCAGGCGCCGGCGCTGACGGTCAAATTCAGGGCCGGACGGGACATGCCTTGGAAGGCACACCGGCGCCCAACTACATGGCGCAAGACCTCAACGGCGACCCAGTGCGACTCGCAGACAACGTAGGAAAACCCGTGCTGCTTCACATCTGGGCCAGTTGGTGCTCCGTCTGCGAAAGCGAAGAACAATCCATGCACGACCTCCACAATGCCTACGGCGACCGCGTGGAATTTATCAGTGTCAGCATCGACGACACGCGGTACGAAACCGCCATGCGAAAAGAAGCCGCAGAAGGCCCAGGCACCCAATGGTGGGACCCAGAGGACATCATTCGCCCCTTGTTCAGCGTTGAATACCAACCGGTGACCATCTTCATCGACGCCGACGGCACCGTTGACACCGTTTGGCAAGGACAACGCGCCGACCGCACCACGCTGCGACAAAACGAAGACCTAGCCGGCGACATCCTAGACCGCCTCGCGGCAACCTGAAGTCCCCAAACCCCTCCCCACAACCGTGGACCGCGCCCGGCTCCTTGCCCCTGGCCTGTGGATGATGACGCTTGCCCCCTTGGTGGTGTCCATTCGCGCCCTCCTGGCCCTCCTGGGTGCACAGGAGCCTAGCTTCTACTGGACGTTTTTTGCCCTCGGCGGAACCCTGAGTGGCCTAGGGATGATCCTTATCGCCACCTCCTCCTGGCAATCGCCTCGGTTTTGGATTGTTGTGGTGGGCGCGGCTGTTGCATTGCTTGGGCACAACGTGGTCAGCCGGCTTCCTATCGAAGCCATCGCCAACGCGGGACCAAGCCTCGTCCACTTTGGCACCGCGATCATCATGTGGCCATTTTGCCGACCTGCAGTTGCGTCGGCCATCGTCGCCGGTGTCGGCGCTTACCTACGCTGGCACTACCCAATTGCTGGCAATTCCGTGCTCCTTTTGGGCGCCCTCGGGCTGTTTGTGACCCTCATTTTGACTGCCCGCGCATTCAGTCCCGAAAAATCACCCGAGTCACCACTGCACACATCCGAACAGTGAAACTCGAACATGTTCGACCCAGGTGCAACACCTTCCAGTTTGCTTGAAATAGACCCCGCTGTGTCGGCGCCCGCCCGACAGCCTGAGGCATATCACGGCCCCCGTGAAATTGCTCAGGCCGACCGCCTCGCGGAGGACACTCCTCATGCCCATCACGACCGCGTACGCGCCACCCCCGATCCAACACCTTTCGATCCTCGCAGCCGACGGCAGCGTGGACGCAAAATTAGATCCCAAGGTGCCCAAAGAAGACCTGCGCCAACTCTACGAGTTGATGAGCTTCAGCCGCCACTGGGACCACCGCCGTCTCAAACTGCAGCGCCAAGGACGCATCGGCACCTTCGCCCCTGCGCACGGCCAAGAAGCCGCCCAAGCCGGCAGCATCTACTGCACCACTGAAGAAGACTGGCTCTGCCCCAGCTTCCGTGAATCTGTGTGCTACCTGCACCGCGGCGCCGACCCCGTAGACGACTTGCTCTACGCCGCCGGCTTTGAGGAAGGCATGAACATCCCCGAGGGCGCCAAGGTGCTCCCGATTTGCATTCCCATCGGCACCCAGTACACCCACGCATTGGGCACCGCCTGGGCCGAAGTCAAAAACGGCACCAAGAACATCGCCATTACCTACGGTGGCGACGGCAGCACCTCCGAGGGCGACTTCCACGAAGCCATCAACATGGCCGCCGTCCTGAAGTCCCCAGTCGTGTTCGTCATCCAAAACAACCAGTGGGCCATTTCGGTGCCCCGCCAGTGGCAAACCGCCAGCGAAACCATCGCCCAAAAGGCAGTGGCTTACGGCATCCCCAGCATCCAAGTGGACGGCAACGACCTATTGGCCATGATCAAGGCCACCAGTGAAGCTGTCGAGCGCGCCCGCGCCGGCGAAGGCCCCACGCTCATCGAAGCGGTGACCTTCCGTATGAACGTACACACCACCGCGGACGACCCTTCCAAGTACCGCCCCAAGGAACTGGAAGAAGAATGGGCCCAGAAGGACCCGATTGACCGCGTGCGCAAATACCTCACCAAGAAGCGCTGGTGGAACGCCAAGATGCAGGAAGAAATGGAAGCCCGCATCACTGCCAAGATTGACCAAGCCATCGAAGACTTCGAGGCCAAGGCCAAGACCCTCCGCACTCCTGATTACATGTTCGAGCACGCCTACATCGACGAGCCTCCGTACCTGACCTGGCAAAAGGAGCAGCTCCTGAAGCACTTCGAAACCCACGGACTACCTGAGGGGGCTCACTGATGTCGTTGGTACAAGCAGAACAGGACCCGTTCTACACCAAGCCCACGTGGCAGGTCCAGTACGAAAAGAAGCAGAAGGAATGCGACGAAAGCGGCTACGTTGACCTGAACTTGATCGAAGCCATGAACATGGCCTTCGACGAAGAAATGGCCCGCGACCCCAAGGTCATGGTCCTCGGCGAAGACGTTGGACGCGACGGCGGCATTTTCCGCCTTACCGATGGCTTGTTCGACAAGTACGGCCGCGACCGCGTCTTTGACACCCCGATCAGCGAAATGGCCATCGCAGGCGCCGCCACCGGCCTCGCCATCGCAGGCTACCGCCCGATTGGTGAGATGCAATTCAGTGGCTTTGCCTACAACGCCATGCACCACTACGAGTCTCACATGGCGCGCTACCTCAAGCGCACCAACGGACGCCACAAACTCCCCATGGTCATCCACATGCCATACGGAGCCGGTGTCCGCGCCCTAGAGCACCACTCGGAGAGCCGCGAGGCGTACTACGCCCACACCCCCGGCCTCACCGTGGTCATGCCCAGCACCCCCCGTAACGCCCGCGCCTTGCTGAAGGCCGCCATTCGCAGCGACGAACCGGTGATCTTCATGGAGCCCAAGTTCCTGTACCGCAAGTACCGCGAGCCGGTGCCGTTGGACGAGGAAGTGGCTGAGCTGCGCAAGACCGAAGTGGTGCAGGAAGGCACTGACTTGACGCTCATCACCTGGGGCGCCATGCGCTGGTTCTGCGACAAGGCGGTCGCCCAACTCACCGAGGAAGGCGTCAGCGTCGAGTACCTCGACTTGCAAACCATCAGCCCCATGGACAGCGAAACCATCCTCGCTTCGGTCAAGAAGACCGGCAAGGTCGTCATCGTCCAAGAGGCCCCCCGCTCCGGTGGATGGG
>JBFJXT010000068.1:0-9462 GCA_041623015.1 Thermoplasmatota archaeon
GGGATCGGCATTGGGGTGGATGGGCAATGGCGAGTCCTCCAACGGCACCCGGTTTATTTTCTCTGAACAAGGGAGTGAATCAGGAGAGAAAATACTCCAACATTCTGGGTTCACGGTGAACAGGACACAATGGTTTGTCGGAGTGCCCATTTCTGCTATCATTTTGGCTGTTGAAGCCATCCGGTATTCCCTTTCAGTTCGGATATCGATGATGCAACAAAAGGCCGATTAAGCGGCGGTTTCTCCTTAGATTCCCTTCACTGCCGTCGCCACATCCCTTAACTACAGGCACCTCTCGGCCGACCTGTGGTCATCAAGGACCTCGTAGCCCGGCGCTTGGTCGGGATTGAGATGTCAGGCATCCGCAAGATGTTCGAATTGGCTGGTACCGACTCCGTCAACATGGGGCTCGGCGAACCGGACTACAATCCCCCAGAGCACGTGGTCGAGGCACTGCACGAAGCAGCAAGTAGTGGAAAGAACGGATACGGACCCAGCTTGGGCCTTCCTGAGTTGCGCAATGCACTCGCGAACCGCATCCAGGACTACTGGCACGAAGACGTGAGCTCCGAGAACATCATCGTCACTGCCGGAGCCACGCAAGGCCTCATGGCTGTGACCCAGACGTTTGTGGATCACGGCGACGAAGTGCTCGTCCCAGACCCTGGATTTGTCCTCTACGACGCTCAGACGCGCATCTGCGGCGGTTTCCCCATTCACTACGGTTTGCGGCCCGAAAACGGCTACAACCCGGACATGGATGAGATCCAAGAGAAGATCACGCCCCGCACCAAGCTCTGGGTCATCAACACCCCGGGCAACCCCACCGGCGCTTGCATGAGCAAGGAAGAAGTGCGCGCGGCCTCGGAAATTGCCGAAGACCACGACATCATGATTGTGGCCGATGAAGTCTACGACTTCTTGACCTTCGACAAGCCCCACCATTCGTTCCTCAGCCAGCATGACAACGTCATCTGGGTCAATTCGTTCAGCAAGACCTACGCCATGACTGGCTGGCGCCTTGGCTGCATTGCAACCAAGCCCGAGTACGTGCGTGCTATCGAGAAGATGCACTACTACACGGTGGCTTGCCCCCCGACGCCCATTCAGTGGGCCGGCGTGGCTGCCATCGAAGGGCCCCAGGATGAACTGGAAGCCATGAAGATCGAGTTCAGCAAGCGCCGTGATCACATCACCAAGCGCATCCAAGCCATCGACGGTTTCCACATGGAGAAGCCCGGCGGTGCGTTCTACGCATTCCCTCGCTACGACTTCGACATCAAGAGCGAAGACTTGGCTGTCCGATTGGCTGAAGCTGGCCTGATTAGCAGCCCCGGCAGCGCCTTCGGCCGCCTCGGCGAGCACCACTTGCGCTTCAGCTACGCCTGCGGCATCGAAGCCATTGATCGCGGCATGGACATTCTCGCCGACGTCACCAAGGACCTGCCCATCCGCAGTGACCGCAGTGGCGCCCGCGTCGTGGCCTAAGCTTGAGACGCCTCCGAGCTTGACTCGGCCTTAGGGCAATCATCTTCCTACTCCTCCTTCCAGCTTTTTGATTCTGCCACCGCTTGGTGGTATGCGATTTGGCCCCGAAGTGCGGCGCCAATTTTCCACGGGTGCAGGACACCGATGAGATTTTGGCAAGCGTATGCGCTCGCGTGTTCAGTCACGACCACGCCCAATTGGGGGCCATTCAAGGATTCAAAAAAGGAAGGAAGAGGGAGGGTGAAAGGGGGAAGGAAGGAGTCCAGTCGAGTCGTCGACTAGCTCTTGTTCACGACAACGGTGACCGTTTGGTCAGCGCCACCGAAGGCCACCGAGAAAGCTTGGTCAGCGCTGTACTGCACTTCCACGCCCTCAGTCGTCTTCGATATGTCCACGCTGAGTTGGTAGTCGCCGTTCACCAAGGTGCGGTTCACGAGGCCACTGGCGTCAGTGACACCGGGAGTCTCGACATCCTTGCTGTCCTTGATGGTGAACTGGAGACCCGCCTCGATGGGGGCACCGTTCTGGTCCTTGAACTCGAAGGTGACGCGGCTGGGGGCCACGGCCAACATGAAGTCCTTGCTCACGGTCTCGCCAGCGCCAACTTGGACAGGCTCGTTGCTGTCAAGGTAGCCCATGGCGGTAATCGAGGCACTTAGAGCGCCAGGCTGGAGGTTCATAATCGAGTAGGTGCCGTCGACGCCAGTCATGACGTCTTGGCCAGCCACGGACACTTGAGCGCCGCTGATGGCGGTGTCGTTGGCACCGTACACGCCGTCGCCGTCCACATCTTCGAACACGACACCAGACATGGCGCCGCGCTCAATGGTGAGGTCCACGTTGTTGACCGTCTTGCCCAAGCGAGTCTCTGTGCGGTCGAATTGCACCGTGGTGTCGTTGAGGGATCCCAGTTGCATGCCAGCACTGGACACAACAAGGGTCAGGTCGTTGTTCACGGAGAACGGAGCGATGACCTCGTAGAAGCCACCGGCGTCAGTGGTTGCGCGGTCGTGGCTTGCACCGTGGCCGTCCACGAAGGTAACGTCGGCGCCGGCGATGGGTTGTCCAGCGTCGTCGGTCACTTGGCCGCTCACGGTCACACCGCGGTAGTAGGCCAGGAGCTCAACTTGCTGAACACCGGATTCGGCGTCGGCGGCTTCGTGAAGCACGCGCCAGTGCGTCAAGCCCTCGGCGGGCGTGAACTGGTTGGCCTGGCTACCGAAGGAGCGGGCGTACATGCTGTCAAAGAACGACTGGGTCGGAACGATGTTCGGGGGCCACTGGACCTGGAGGCCCTGGGTGGCGGAGGGACTGGTTCCGAAGGGGTACGCTTGGCCAGCGGCGACGGTCCACTTGCGTCCGTTCTGGTCTTCCCAGTAGGGCGTGATGCGGTTGGAGTTGCCGTCTTCATCCACTTCGTAGAGGTGCTGGCGGAGTTGGAGTCCACCGGCGCCGCTCGTCACTTGGTACGTGAAGTTGTCAGGGTTCTTGTTGGCAAGGTACGCGGGGGCGTAGAAGATGCCAGGGTTCTGAGCACTGACGGGGTACATGCGGCTGTCAACACCGATGTACTCGATGCTGCGGCGTTCGCCGTTCAGGCCGGTGTAGTCGGTGACTGCTTCGTAGAGGTCGAAGATGTCGTCGCCGGTCAGGTCCATCTTGGATTCCAAGAGGTCGTACTCGGCGTCGTAGCCCTTCATGGGGCCGATCTCGAGCAGGGCGGCATCTACGTTGTTCAGGGCAGTGGCCACGTGGGGGCTGTATTCGCCAGCCGGTGCGGTCTTGCCGTAGTTGACGTTGATGGACAGAATCGTCAGCCAAGCCATCGCTTCTTGCTCCGACTCACTGGCCAGGAAGCGGCCAGCGATGTTGTAGTGGTTCTGGAAAGGATCCGAAACCGTCGGGTGCATACCGATGTCGGTTGCCCAGTGGCCGTAATCCCACCAGGCCATGAAGCCGGGGCGGTCTTCGATGTTCTTGATGTCCGTGTCTTGAGCAGCGAGCACGGTCATGGCTTCGAGCCAGCCGTTTTGCTTGATGTCGAAGCTGAGACCAAAGGCACCGAGGCGCTTGGTGTCGGGGTCGCCACACTTGTCCACGTCGCAGGGAATCGCGGCGTCCACACCAATCCAGGCGTTGGGCAGAATGAACAGCGAGAACACCAAGAGGGAGAGCACGGAGGTGCGCATGTTGAGGCTGCGCAGACCGGCACCCACGGGGTTCTGTCCGTGTTGTTGGCGGTAGGCGCGGCGCACCTTCTCGAATCCGAGCTTGGCGGTGATGCGGGGCATCACAGCACCGGCCAGGAGGGCGAACACGGGGCTGGCGTTCATGATGAAGCGGCTGGCGGCGAAGGCCATGAACAGTGCAACGACGGCCCAGGAGACCATGAGCATCTGTTCTTGGGTGCCCTTCTTCCAGGCTTTCTTGATCGAGGTGCCGAGGCCCCAGAAGGCCAACAGGAAGGTGAAGAAGCCGAAGCTTGCGGCCACGCGGCCCAGTTCACTGCGTTGTGCTTCAGCGATGGTTCCGAACAATTTGGTTTGCTGGAAGTAGCCGAGGCCAGTGAAGACGGTGTTGCCAACTGCGGGGAATACCAGGAGCATCAGCAGGAGGCCGATGCCGAGGGCGATCAACAGGGCGGGGAACACCAGAAGACTGGGCAGGTCGCGGGTGGGCACCAGGATGGCGCCGACCACAATCATGCCGATGAGTACGTAGATGCCGGCCCAGATGGTCGTGTCCATGAAGGTGGGGAACGCCAAGAAGTAGGGCAGGGGAATCAGGGTCACGAGGAGCATCGGCAACAGGTAGAACGCCATGAGGGCGGTGCTGTCGCGATTCTTCACGTGGTCCCAGAGGAGTTGTAGGCCGAACGCGACGGCCATGATAGCCAGCACGTAGGGGTAACCCTTCCAGGTGAGGGCGGTGGCGCTGAGGGCAACACCCGCGAGGGCGCTCCAGATCATGGCCACTCGGTTGTGGGAGAAGCTGTTGCGCAGTCCCTCGGAGAGGGCGCCGCTGTGGCGCCAGTCCTTGACGTATTCGCGGTCGTCAAGGGACTTGAGGCCCTTCACGAGGAAGGCGATGGCCAACAGAATCCAGAACATGGTGGTGGCGTCGTGGTCAGCAAAGCCCCAGACACCGCGTTGAATCGCGGGTGCACTGACGGCCATGAAGAAGGCGCCCCAGAGTCCGGCGCGGCGGCCCCAGAGTTCGTTGCCGATGATGAACACCGGGATCACCGCGAGGGCGCCCCATACGGCGGTCATCAAGTTGAGCGCCAATCCGGCAGGGTCCACTGAAAGGGATCCTACCGTGGCGGCTACGACGGCACTTGTCCAGTCAAACACTGGTGGATTGGGATTGTATCCGCCAGCAGGGTAGTTGATGGCGGGGTCGAACTGCAGGGACTCTCCTGTTTCCAGGATGTGGTTGACGGCCCGGTCGTGGTAGTACGGGTCATTACCCGAGTAAAGATAGCGTTCAGAGTCCTCATCAAAAGAGGCATCGACGTTCCACCCAATGCGGAGGCCGATTGCCAGGAGGACGAAGACCGCGAGCCACGTGGCTAATGCCTTGTTGCTCATCTTAGTTTCGTCGCGAGATGCCATGCAGTCACCGATGCCTGAAACAGGCAGCGTCGCGGCCAAAGGGGGACTACTAATAATGTTTCCAGACCGGAGGCCGGATATTTGCGGAAATCCCTAGTTAATTGGGCTCCTGAGCGAAAAGGCGCGGGGCGAATTGGCGGTGCAGGTGGTGGATGAGGGGATTGGCGTGGCACGGTTCGGGCGACTTGTTCAGGTTTGGCCGATTTTGTGGCGGGCTGTGGGGGCGGGCATTTTGGGGCTCGCTGACGCTGGGGGTAAGGCATGGGGGGGTTGGAGGCGAGGGCCCAGTTATTCTGGAACGATCGCCTTTCCGAGGGCGCTGGCAATGAGCCCCACGGCGAATTTCCCGGTGCGGTTTTCGGTGTCAAGAAGCGGATTGGCTTCCACGAACTCCATGCTGGTAATGAGGCCAGATTCTGCAAGCATCTCCAGGGCAAGGTGGGATTCTCGGTAGGTGAGGCCGCCGTCTACCTTCGTGCCGGTGCCGGGGGCCCAGCGTGGGTCTACGGCGTCCAAATCAAAGCTGAGGTGTACTTGATCAACGCCTTCGGAGGCGATTGCCATGGCCTTGTCCATGATGCGCTTCATTCCGTATTCGTCGATGTCGCGCATGGTGAAGTAGTGGGCGCCGCTGGCTTGCAGCAGTTCGGCTTCCTTGGGGTCCACGTCGCGCAGGCCAATGAGGACCGTGTTTTTGGCAAGCAATTTGGGTCCGTCTTGGTCAAAGTTGGCAAGGCGGGGGTGGCCGATGCCGAGGGCGGCGCTGACGGGCATGCCGTGGATGTTGCCGCTTGGGCTGGTTTCGTGGGTGTTGAAGTCGGCGTGGGCGTCGAACCAAATCATGCCTCGTTCGCGGTTTTGGCGTGCGAGGCCGGCTTGGGTGCCGATGGCGATGCTGTGGTCGCCGCCTAGCACGATGGGGATGACGCCGTCGCGCATCGCTTCTTCCACTTTGTCGGCTAATTCGGTGCATGCGCCGAGGATTTCGTCGGCAAAGCGCAGTTTGGGGTCTCCGATGTCGCTGGTTTGCTCGAGTTCGGGGGTCCATACGTTTCCTGCGTCTTCGACGGTGTAACCGAGGGCGCGGATGCGGTCGTGGAGCCGGGCGGCTCGGATGGCACTGGGGCCCATATCGACGCCGCGGCGGCTTGCACCGAGGTCGAGGGGGACGCCGATGACGCGGACGGTTTGGTTGTTCATGGGCCGCCGCAGGAGGGTCGGGCTCATGAATGGATTGGCCCGCGTCAGAAGGGGGGCGACCGCAATCTCCAAGTCGGGTGGCCACGCCTGTTGCCGCATGAACCTTCAACATCTGCTCCTCGTGGGAGTTCTTGTTTTGGTGGGCCTGTCGGGCTGCCTTTCGGACGATGCTCCGGAGGACAACCTTGCAAGCGGCGCCGAACCGGACCTTGCGCCGTTCCTTGGGTACAAGCCCGTCGAACCGGACATGGCCCTGGAGCTACTGGAACAATCCTTCCTGTTGGCTGGCGAGGGTGGGACGCAGATTTACGTGCGCGTTGTTCGGCCAGACACTTCGGAGCCGGTCCCCGTCATCGCCCAGTTTACGCCCTACACGGCTCCGGGAGAAAATGCGCAATTGGACACGTTGCTCGAGCCTGCGGTCCCCAACAACGTTGGCACCTTCGACACGCAATTTGTGCGCCGTGGTTACGCCATGGCCTACGCGGATGTGCGCGGAACCGGCGATTCAGACGGTTGCTTGGATTTGCGCGGACCGTTGGATGTCCTAGACGCCTGGCACTTGACCGAGTTCCTTGGGACACAGGACTGGAGCAACGGTAACGTTGGCTTCATCGGCGCCAGTTATCCCGGGAGCGAGGCCCACATTGCGGGAATTGCCAACAACAGACACTTGGCGGCTGTGGTCCCCGTTGTGGCGTCCACTTCCTTCTATCATTACCATCACAACGACGGTGTCCCGTACTTTGCAAACCATTTGGCCACCAATTCTGGCTACACCCAACAAGCCGTCTCTCCGACCACCAACCCAACCTCCTTTGCGCAAAAATTGGCGGATCAGCCCTTGTGTCCCAATGCAGAAAATGCCATTGTGCACGGCGCTGCCGACCAAACGGGCAGCTACTACCAATGGTGGATGGATCGCAATTTGCGCGCCTTGGCGCCCGAGGTCCAAGTGCCTGTGTTGATGGCCCAGGGCTTGGCCGACTGGAACGTCAAGCCGGACCACATTGCACACTGGTTCAATGACCTCGATTCCCAAACGGGCGCCTCCAAGACGCTCATTGCCGGCCAATGGGGTCACCAGTACCCGCGCAACGAAGAGGGCGCCTACGGCGACTGGTACCCGTACGTGTCGGCGTTCTTTGACACGTTCTTGAAGGAAGTGGACACGGGCATGTTTGAAACGGACGTGGCCTGGGTCCAGGACAACAACAGCACCTGGCACCGCAGCGCCAACTGGCCCTTGCTTGGACACGAGCGCGAGAGCATGACGCTCCTGCTGCACCCCGAGGGCAAGGTGGACGACCAGCTGCACATGGATTCGGCGCGGCAATCATGGTACGCTTGCTCCGACATGGCGCTGCTTGGCCGCAACGTCGATACGCAAGCTCAGTGCCCTGAAGCTCCTGGAGAACTGGTGTTCACAACGGCGCCGTTTGCCAAGGACGCCCTCCTGTCGGGCGTGCCTCTCGTGAACCTGACCTTGGAAAGCGAGTCCGAATTCACCCACCTCATCGTGGTCATCGATCGCCTAGACGAGAAGGGAGAGGTCGTGGCCAGCCGCGAAAACTACGGTTACCTCAACCCGACCTTCCGCAACGGCATTGAAGCGCCCGAACCGGTGCCCGTGGGCAGTCCCTACGCCGTCACCATCGACTTGTACCCCCAGGAAGACTTGGTCAAGGCCGGCGAATCCCTGCGCATCACCTTGCGAAGCAACGACTCGGGGGCGATCGGCAGCTATCAGTCGGGTTGGAACCACCTCCTTTGGGATGGAGAGCAACAAAACTCGTTCTGGCTGCCCCTGCGCCCTGTGGACCTGCAAGGGGTCCGGCTCGACTAACATCTCCGCGTCACCGCAAGGGTAATGGTCGCTCGCGGTCCTGCAACCGCATGCAATGTCGGGCACTCCTGTTGGTCCTCTTGCTTGTGCCCGCTGCGCAGGCCATCTCTACGCACAGCGCGGACGCTCCTCAGCCTATTCTGGCACCGCTTGGGGCGGACTTGGAGGCCATCGAAACCACATTGCGGCTGCCCGCCGCCACATGGTACAACGACAAGGACGAAGACCGCATCTTCGACTCCCTCGAAACCCAATTTCAAACCGTTCCTGCCGGCCAAACCCTGCCGGTCATCGCCACCACTACCTACGGCGCCTCCGTAGCTCAAGTGCTCAGCGCCGCCCAATCCATCACTGGTGGCTTCGAGCCGCGCTACGTTTACCACCAAGTTGGCGGCTGGGCCGCAGATCTCACCCTCGCGCAAGTGACCGCCATCGCTGGCCTTGACAACGTGCGCCAAGTGGAATGGAGCCAACCCGGAGCCCCCGAACTGGGCACCTCCACATACCACACTGGCGTGGATGCGGTGCAAGAATTGCTCGGCGTTGACGGCGACCAAGATGGCATGCCTGGATCCGTCTCCGGCGAGGACGTGGTGATTGCCATCCTCGACACCGGCTTTGACGGCCTTCACGAAGACCTAGCGGGCAAATTTGTCACCTTTGTGGACTGGAGCGACGGTGGCAAAGAAAGCGACCAACCCTACGATTCTGGCAACCACGGGACCCACGTGGCAAGCATCGCCGCCGGTCTTGGAGTCGCCAACTCCGACTACAAGGGCGTCGCGCCCGGCGCCGGCATCGCGGGCTACCTCATCAGCAGCAGCGACACCAAGGGTGCTGCCATCGCCAGCATTGACCACATCCTCGCCAACCCCCAACTTGGCGTGCGCGTGTTGACCATCAGCTTCGGATTCGGCACCACCGTCGATGGCACAGACGCCCTCGAATTGGCCATGGACCTTGCCTGGGAAAACGGCGTGGTGAACTTCAAGAGCACTGGAAACAGCGGCCCCGAACGCGGCACCGTCACCATTCCAGGCGGCGCTCGCGGCATCATTGGCACCGCCAGCCTGTTTGACCCGGGAGAATCCGGCTTCCACCTCAGCGGATTCAGCAGCCGTGGCCCCACCGCCGACGGACGGCTTAAGCCCGACATCGCGGCACCTGGAAGCAACATCATGGCCGCATCTGCTGGTTCAGGAAACGAATACGTCAGTCTCAGTGGCACCAGCATGGCAAGTCCCCACGCCGCAGGGGTTGCTGCCTTGGTGATTGACGCCGACCCTCTTCTCACCCCGGACGAGGTGCGCGCCA
>JBFJXT010000069.1:0-9393 GCA_041623015.1 Thermoplasmatota archaeon
GCTTGGAGCGTCTGAACGAACTGCGCCACGAACTCATGCAGGAGCGCGGTGTCCAGGCGATGGGTGGTTCGACCCCCAACCCTGGTAAGATCCGCACCCTGCGCCGCGAAATCGCCCGCATCCTCACCATTCTGCGTGAGGAAGAGCTCACGGCCTAATGAGCGGCATCTGCACAGGCTGCGGCCTGCCAGAGGAGATCTGCGTCTGCGAAGACATCGCCCGCGAACAGCAGGAGATTCGTATCTTCGTGGATACGCGCCGATACGGCAAGAAGATGACCATCGTTGATGGCATCGACGCTGGCAGTATCGACATGGACAGCTTGCTCTCTAAGCTCAAGAACAAATGTGCCTGCGGTGGCACCCGGAAGGAGAATCACATCGAACTCCAAGGGGATCACGCGCGCAAGGTGCAGAAGGTCTTGCAAGAGCTGGGCTTCGACAGTCGCGTCGACTGATCTCGCACACTGATTTTTTCCGCCTCTTCCTTCCTTTCCCTTTCTTTTTTCTCATTTTGAGCCGCCAGGAGCGCGGCAATTCTGAGCCCGGTGGCGCCCACTAGAGCCAACTTTTGGGCCTCTGTCCTTTCGGCTATCTGTCCGTCACCCTTTTCCGGCCGACCGGCCATCCAATACGCGAACGGCTCGATGAGTGATATCTTCAGCGCAGCAGGCTTGCCTCCCGAACTTTCAGAATTCGATGAATTGGATTCCATTGCCAAAGAGCAAATGGAGCTTCGAATCAGCACCGACTCCCGCCGATACGGGAAGCTGATGACCATCATCACCGGGTTTGACGATTCGAGCATTGACCCCAAGAAACTCTTGACCAAACTCAAGAGCAAATGTGCATGTGGCGGTGCCCTCAAGGAAGGGCACATCGAGCTTCAAGGAGACCACGTGCGCAAAGTGGTCGGTGTCCTAGACGACTTGGGCTTCAGAGCTAAGGCCGACTGACTGAAATCAGAAGCCCTCCTCGTCGCTTTGTGAAGCGCACCGTCCCTCGTCTTCAAGGCCCCGCAAAGAGCGTTGGCCGAGGCGAATTGATGGGGCTGAACTGCACCATCCATGAAAGCCCCGACAAGGGAATTCAAGGCCTCTATGGAGATGTGGTGGGCGAAACGCTCCACACCCTGACGCTTCGCGTTGGAGGTCCCGGTGGCCGCCGCGTGCAGGTCTCAAAGGCCGCTTGCACCTTCGCTTTTTCAACGCCTGGCCGTGACTTGGAGCCAGTCTTGGTGGAAGGTCGGGCCATTGAGTTTCGATCTCAAGATCGAACCAAGAAAGTTCGGTGAGCACGTGCGCTACTGGGGAACGGGGCTCCTGCCGAATCAAATTAGGGTGACTTGCGCACCGCCAGGCTGAATCCAGTTGGCAGCTTGAAAAAGGTGGAAAATAGACGATTTTTGCCGGAAAATTCGGGTTTAAGCCTCGGGCAAGAGGTTGAACTTCTCCCAGTCAGAGGCGCCAAATTGACAGTTTACTGTGCCTGCGCCGGCGTCTTCAAATTTGTTGATATTGCGGCCATCCATGCGAAGGCACACGTTATTGAAGACGGCAGAGCGGATGGCAAATACGCCGCTGCCTTTGTCGTCTAGGCAGAAGAACTCCCAGGGTCCAAATCCGAACTGGCCATTCACTTCGCCGCCGCCGTTGCCGTTGGGCTGATCGACGTTTCGTCCGTCCATGCGCAGGTAGGTTCCCGGGAAATGCACGGATTCGAACGTGAACGTGTTGTACGGGTGGCGGTGGATGCGGAATTTCTCAAAGGGGTGGCTGTCAAATTGGCAATTGACCGTTCCCCCGCCGCTGGGTTGGGCTTCCTTGAGGTCTACGGTATCCATACGAAGGAATACATTCTCGAAGACATTGCTTCGGATGGAGATGATTTGACCACTTTTGATTTGATCAATATTGGTAATCATCGAAGGCGTGGAGACAGGGGTTGTAGCCTGCATATCATTTCCAATTCGCTAACTTAATTAAATAAATCTAGTTGACGCATTTCCATGTTATTTATCTCGTGAAGCGTCCATCTTTCAGGCGACTCTCCCACTTCTATTATTACACCAATCGATTTACTATGGGTTGTAGAGCACAAATCCTGGGGCGGGTCGTGGCGCAAGGCGCTTCAAAGGCGTGGCAATTTTTCAACCCCGCCTCATTGAACCACTGGAATTTGACCGGTGTTGGTTACCCCCAACCTTATATCTGGCTCCACCTGACCGCGACCCAGAGAGGAGGCAGGGCTATGCCTTGACTCCACCAAACCGCATCATTGCCCGCCGCGGTCGGGCCGCATCCCAACGAGGAAACTTGACGGGGTGTTAAGGGGCCAGAAACCTTCACGGGTTACCTGTCCTCGCCGCATACAAGGAGAACTATCCATGAGCGAAGTCCGTGACATCGGCATAGACGTGCGTGCGCCCAAGCGTGCGCCGGCGCTTGGTGATACCCTGAACCCCTTCAACGGCACTCTCCCTGTGCGCGGCGCGACCATCGTTGGTCGTGTCGTCAGCGCAAAGATGAGTGGCGCCGTCGTGGTTGAGAAGGAACACCAGCGCTTGGTGCCCAAGTACCAGCGGTTCGAGAAGCGAACCAACCGGTACCCCGCACACCTGCCCAGCAACATCGACGTCAAAGTCGGCGACGAGGTCCTCATCGCTGAATGCCGCCCCATCAGCAAGACGATCAAATTCGTCGTCGTTGAGAACCGCAGCGAAGAGGCGAGCTAAATGCGTGGAATTCCCGGCAGCGTCACTCGCGGCCTACCCACCGGCGCCCGCCTCGACTGTGTCGACAACACCGGAGCCAAGATCGTTGAGATCATCATGGTGCCCGGAACCCACACCACGGCCCGCCGCTACCCCAGCGCCGGTGTCGGTGACAAAATCATCGTCTCCGTGAAGAAGGGAACCCCCGAAATGCGCCGCCAAATCCTCCAGGCCGTAATCGTGCGCCAAAAGCGCCCGTACAAGCGCCCGGACGGTGTCACCGTGCAATTCGAAGACAACGCCTGCGTCATCATCACTGAAGACGGCGAAGTCAAGGGAAGCCAGATCAAGGGCCCCGTGTCCCGAGAATCCGCGCAACGCTGGCCGCGTATCAGCGCCACGGCAAACACGATCGTTTGAGGTATTCTGATGACGACGAGTTCCCAACCCCGAAAGCAGCGAAAGGCGCTCTACGACGCCCCGCTGCATGTCCGCCGCAAGCAGATTGCCAGTCACCTCTCTGAGGAGCTGCTGCTGAAGTACAACATCCGATCCATCCCCGTCGTCACTGGCGACGAGGTCAAGGTCATGCGAGGAGGCCACCGCGGTCACACTGGCAAGGTTGTTGAGATCCGCACCAAGGACCGCAAGGTCATCGTTGAAGGTGTCACCATCAAGAAGGCCGACGGCACTGACGTCGGACTCCCGGTGAACGCCAGCAACTTGCTGATCACCCGCCTCAACCTTGAGGACAAGCGCCGCCGCACCAAGCTCGGCGATGAAAAGTCCAAGGAGGCTTCCGTATGAGTAAGCACCTGAAGCGTCTAGCGACCCCCCGGTCCTGGACCATTCCCCGCAAGACCAACGTTTACACCACCAAGCCCCGCGCCGGACCGCACGCCATTGAGCGCGCTGTCCCCCTCGCGACCGTTCTGCGTGACTACCTTGAGATCGCCGCCACTGGCCGCGAAGCTCGCACCGCCATTGGTGCCGGTAAGATTCACGTGGATGGCCGTGTCGTGAAGGACGCCAAGTTCCCCGTGGGCTTCATGGATGTTGTCAGCGTACCCATCCTCAAGCGCACCTGGCGCGTCGTCCTTGACCACAAGGCTCGCATCCGCTTCGTCGAAGTGGATGGCAAGGAAGCCACTTGGAAGATGTGCCAAATTGACAACAAGACCACCGTGAAGGGCGGCGCTACCCAGCTCAACCTCCACGACGGTCGCAACTTGCTTGTCAAGAAGGACGACTACAAGACCGGCGACGTGCTCCGCATTGAGCTGCCCAGCCAGAAGATCATCGGCCACTTCCCCGTTGGAGAAGGCGCTGAAGTCTTCATCACGGGCGGCCAACATGCTGGTGAAATCGCGCCTATCGCTACCATTGAAGTGACCCGCAGCCACAAGGCCAACTTGGTTCACCTCCAATCCGGCGACAAGACGTTCACCACCATCAAGCCCTACGCCTTCCCCATTGGCGACCGCAAGAACCTGCCCAAGCACGAGGTGAAGTCCATTGTCTGATGCGGCTACGGTCAACCCCATGACCATCCCCCGGATCCACAAGGTCACCGTCAACTTCGGTATCGGTGAAGGTGGAGACCGCCTCGAGAAGGCAGAGCGCGTTGCCGAGAAGCTCACCGGCCAAAAGCCGATGCGCACCTTTGGTAAGGTCAACAACCGCGAACTCGGTGTCCGCCCTGGCATGGCCATTGGCTGCAAGGTCACCGTGCGCGGCGAAGCTGCTGAAGATTTCATCCGCCGTGCCCTGTACACGCGCTTGAACAAGATTTACGCCTGGAGCTTCGACAACCAAGGCAACCTACAATTCGGCGTCACTGACCACACCACCTTCGAGGGCGAGCGATACGACCCCGACATCGGTGTGTTTGGCATGGACGTTGCCATCACGATGGAAAAGCCCGGCCACCGCATCAAGCGCCGCCGGCTCATGGCACGCAAGGTCCCCAAGGCCCACCGTGTCACCCGCGAGGAGTGCATCGCATTCCTCACAGAGAAATTCAACCTGGAGGTCATCTAGATGCCCCTCGTTATGAAAGAACGCCAGCAATGGAAGGGTCGCATCGATGGATGCCAGGCCTGCGGACGCCGCCGTGGAATGGTGCGCCGCTACGCCCTGCGTCTATGCCGACAATGCTTCCGCGACAACGCCCGCACGCTCGGGTTCAAGAAGTACTTTTGAGGTGACAAAATGCAAACCGATCCTCTCGCAGATGCATTGACAGTCCTTCGCAACGCCGAGCGCGCCAAGAAGACGGAGGCCACCATCACCCCCGCTTCGAAGCTCGTGGGCCGCGTTCTGAAGGTGATGCAAGACCAAGGCTACATCGGCCCCTTCGAATACGAAGACGATGGACGCGGTGGCTTGTACAAGATCAGCCTGAACGGCCAGATCAACAACTGTGGTGTCATCAAACCACGCTACGCAATCAAGAAAGCAGAATTCGACGAATGGGAATCCCGGTACCTTCCGGCCCGTGACTTCGGCTCCTTGATTTTGACGACCACTTACGGCGTCATTGACCAATACAAGGCCAAGGAGGTCGGCACTGGCGGGCGCTTGCTCGCCTACGTCTACTAGGTGATATCATGCCGATTCTTTCTGAAATCATCCATGAAGTGGAGATCCCCGAAGGCGTCACTGTTACAGTGGACCACGCCAACGGTGAGAACCACACCATCGTCAAGGGCCCCAAGGGAGAGCTGGAGCGCCGCTTCCGCTACCGCGGCGTCACCGTCAACGTAGACGGTGGCGCGGTGCGAATCCACAAGGATTTGCCCCGCCGCGAACACAAGGCAATCTGCGGCACCTACGCCGCTCACATCCGCAACATGATGCGCGGTGTGGTCAGTGGCTGGACCTACCAGCTCAAGATTGTCTACAACCACTTTCCCATCAAGGCGAACGTGCAAGCGACCGAACTGGTCATCGAGAACTTCCTCGGTGAACGCCACGCTCGCCGCGCAACCATCCTCCCCGGTGCGAAGGTGTCCGTCAAGGGCGCCGATGTGACCGTTGAGGGTATCGACCGTCAGGCCGTTGGTCAGACGGCCGCCAACATCGAACTTGCCACCCGTGTGAAGGGCCGCGACATTCGCGTCTTCCAGGATGGCATCTACATCACCAACAAGGGAGGTGAAGAATGAGCGACGAAACAAAGCCCCAGGAAGACAAGGCCGTAGAGGCCGCCGGCACTGCCGGATCCAAGGGTGACAAGAAGGTAGTCCAGCCGAAGATTAAGCCGGTTCTGGACGACGCGACCAAGACGGCCATGGAGGTCCGCGCGGTCAAGGACAAGCAACGTCCTGCCTTCCGCCGCCAAGAATGGTTCCGGTACAAGAAGCTCGGAGGCAAGAACGCCCCGTGGCGCCGACCTACTGGTATCCACTCGAAGCAGCGCCGTCACTACAAGTACCGCCCCCCATTGGTCAGCATCGGCTACCGCGGCCCCGCTGCCGCTCGTGGTCTCCACCCCAGTGGATTCGAGGAAGTCCTCGTCTACAACCCTGCTGACCTAGACAAGATCGAGCCTACCACCCAAGGCGCCCGCATCGGCGGCACCGTCGGTGGACGCAAGGCTGAGCTCATCTGCAAGCGCGCAGACGAACTCAAGATCCGCGTCTTCAACCGTGGAGGCAACTAAGATGGCTGACCTTCGCAACCAAAAGCGCCTCGCCGCCGACATCATGAAGGTCGGCGCTTCCCGCGTCCGTATCGACCCGGACCGCCAGGAAGAGGTCGCTGGTGCTGTGACCCGAGCCGATGTGCGCAAGCTCATCGACGGTAAGGTCATCGTTTCCGTCCAAAAGAAGGGTGTCAGCCGTGGCCGCGGCCGCAAGCTCGACGCTCAGAAGGCCAAGGGTCGCCGCGTCGGCCCTGGCAGCCGCAAGGGTGCCAAGTACGCCCGCCTGCCGCGCAAACAACGCTGGATGGCTCTCATCCGCGCTCTGCGCAGCGAAATCCGCGGTTACCGAGAAAGTGGCGCCATCGACCGCCACACCTACCGCGAGTACTACATGCGCGCCAAGGGTGGACAATTCCGCTCCCGCGCACACATGGTGACCCACATGAAGACCGAAGGCAAGCTCGTCGAGGAGGTGGCCTAATGGCTACGAGCCCTCGCACGCGTGTGCCCTTCCGCCGCCGGCGAGAGGGACGCACCGACTACAAGGCCCGCCTCGGTCTGCTCAAGAGCGGCGAGACGCGTGTCGTGGTGCGCCGCACCAATGGCAACATCATCGTTCAGTTCATTGACTGGGCTGAGACTGGTGACAATGTCAAGACCACCGCTGTTGGTCAAGAACTGGCCAAGATGGGCTGGACGGGCAGTGCCAAGAGCACTCCTGCTGCCTACTTGACCGGTCTTTTGGCTGGCAAGCGCGCCCTAGACAACGGCATCGACGAAGCCGTCCTCGACATCGGCCGCCACGCGGCTGTCAAGGGCAGCAAGGTCTTCGCCGCACTCAAGGGCATCGTGGACGCTGGCGTCTACGTACCCCACGGTGACGAAATGTTCCCGTCGGAAGACCGCCTCACTGGCGCCTTCCTAGACCAACAGACCAGCTTCGAGGCCGTCCGCGGCGCCATTGGCGTCACGCAGGCGGCTAAGTCAGACGACGAGGAGGACTAACATGGCAGATGAAACCCCGAACCGCGGCCCCGCCCCTGCGCCTGGCCGTGGAACCCGAGGCCCTGGTGGCCCCGGCGGACGACCCGGCGGCCCTGGTGGCCCCGGACGCGGTGGCCCTGGTGGCCCCGGCGGACCTCGCGGCGGCCCTGGTGGTCCTCGCGGCGGCCCCCGTGGAGGCGCCGGTGGCGGACGCGGTGGCCCCGGCCAACGCCGACGCTTCGACAAGCCCGCCCCGCCCCCGTGGGAACCCAAGACCCGTCTCGGTCGCCTCGTCAAGAGCGGCGAGATCAAGACCATGAGTGAAGCCGTCAACAGCGGCTTGCCTCTTCGCGAGCCAGAAATTGTCGACGCGCTCCTTCCCGAGCTCGAAGATGAAGTGCTCAACATCAACATGGTTCAGCGCATGACTGACTCCGGTCGCCGTGTTCGCTTCGCCATCACCTGTGTTGCTGGCAACAAGGACGGCTTCGTCGGCCTTGGCCAAGCCAAGGGTAAGGAAGTGGGCCCTACCATCCGCCGTGCCATCGACCGCGCCAAGATCAACATGATCGAAGTGCGCCGTGGTGCCGGTTCGTGGCAGTCTGGTGACGGCGCTCCCGCCACCAGCATCCCCTACCAAACCATGGGCAAGTGCGCCTCGACCGAAGTGACCATCCGCCCTGCTCCGCAAGGCACCGGTCTCGTCGGTGGTAAGGTCGCCCGCAGCGTGCTCGGTCTCGCTGGCGTCCAAGACGCCTACGTTCACACCCGTGGACAGACCCGCACCACCACCAACTACGCCAAGGCTGCGTTCCAGGCTCTCCAGAGCCTCGGCACAGTCAAGATGACCGACGCCCAAAAGGCTCGCATCCAAATGGTGGACGGCGCCTTGGCCATCAAGGCCGACCGCCAACCCGATGTTCAAGAGGAGGTTGAGTCCTGATGGCGCACGCAATTATCCGCCTGCGCGGCAAGCTCAACATCAACCCCAAGATCAAGGACACCCTGAAGTATCTCCGTCTGAACCAGGTCAACCACTGCGTTGTCCTGCCTGACAACGAGACCACCAAGGGCATGCTCCAAGTCGCAAAGGACTACGTGACCTGGGGAGAAATCGACGCCGCTACCCTCACTGAGATGATCACCACCCGTGGTCGCCTCGTGGGCGACAAGCCGGTGACCGACGCCGCCGTGAAGGCTGGCAGCGCCTACGGCACCATCGCCGAATTCGCTCAAGCCATCGTCGACGGCAAGGCCCAGTACAAGGACCTCGCTGACGTGAAGCCCTTGATGCGCCTGCACCCTGCTAAGAAGGGTCTCGAAGGCATCAAGCGCTCCTACCAAGCCGGCGGTGCCCTCGGTTACCGTGGCGAGAAAATCAACGAACTCATCGGGAGGATGAACTAATGGCTAAGGGAGAAAAAGCCAAGAAGTTCCGCCGCCAGAGCCGAACGCACGGTCGCGGTCACAAGGGTGGCCGTGGTGCAGGTCTAAAGGGCGGTCGCGGCCGCGCTGGTGCCAACAAGCACCGATTCCTGCAACTGCAGATTCTCGGCGGTAAGCACGCCGGTCTCGCAGCCAAGCGCTGGGGCCGCACCGGTTTCACCAGCAAGAGCCGCACGCCTGAGGACGTCACCATCAACGTGGGCGCCCTTGAGCAACGCTACCCCGGAGCCACCGAAATCGACCTCGCAGAGGCCGGTATCACCAAGCTCCTAGGCAGTGGCAAGGTCTCGACCTCGTTGACCGTCAAGGTCGCCAGTGCCACCGACGGCGCCGTCTCGAAGATCGAGGCCGCCGGCGGCAGCGTCAAGACCGAATAGGAAACCCCCCGGCTTCCAAACTCGACTCTACCCTTCCCCTTCCTCCTTCCTTTTCCTTTCATTTTCCCTTCCACCCCTTGTAAATCGGACGCCTCTGCGCCGATTCTGTGAATCCTTTTCGAGCCACAGCCGTATGGCTCAGTCCAAATTTTCCGTTCTCCCCTTGGGAGCACTTAAGACAGAGTCCCCTTTGGGCGGCCTGTTCCACTCCGGTGACCGTATGGCTGA
>JBFJXT010000070.1:0-9306 GCA_041623015.1 Thermoplasmatota archaeon
ACAATTCCTCGAATGACTCCCGTGGTGGCCGTGGACTGCAAATCGTCGACGGGGGCGTCGTCAGCCTTGGACTCGCCTGAATCAGAGCATCCTGCCAGCAATGCAGAGATGAGAATCAGGATGACGGCCGTTGGACGCACAAGGGGACCCCGGGTTAGCCGGATTTGATGTTTGCGGCGCCGTGGCGGTGGCATTGTGGTCGAATGGCGCGTAGAACCCTCTGTGGGGCTTGTATGAAATCATTACACTGGTGTGATGCGACGAGGCGGTTCAGCGGCCCCGTGAGCTTGCCACAGGGCCCAGAGGGTGATGATGGCGCCGACGGCCATGATGATCGCGCCGTGCCCCACCTCGGCCATTATCTCGCCGGCAAAGAACGCCAAGAGGCCACCATTGAGCACCCAGACACCAATCGCGGCCAGTCGGGGCATCGCCCTGCCGCTTGCAAAGTTGGATTGAATGGCAAACACCAGGTTGGTTGCCATCGCCACGAACGTCGTATGGACAAACACTACCCCAAGCACGTGCGGCGGCACTTTGCCCTGCGAGAAGTACGCCATCACCATGAAGACAAACAGCCCAATGTAGAACGGGAACGCAATCCCACCCCACCACAACGCCGGGCGCTTGGTGGGCCGGATGGTGAAAATGCGCCAGCCAGTGCGTCCAAAGAAGAACCCAAAGGAAAGCAAAAACAGGAGCATGCCCACGGGAATCAAGGGCTCAATGCCTACAAACAGGGCCGTGCTCACGGTGAAGCCAGAAAGGACACCTAGCACCATTTGCGCCAGGGCCGGCTTGGTCCACCGTGTCCCATCGCCTCGCAGCAACAATTCCACCACTGCCCCAAATGCCAGCGCGAGGTACATGTCCATGGGGCCGGCGTGGGCGCCCAGGGCGTCCGTGCCTTTACCAGATGGAAACACGTCCACAACGCCAGAGTAGGACAATCCAAGCAAGATGCCCATAACGGCGCCAAGGCTTGCCACAATCAAGGCCCCCAGCAACAATAAGTGGGCAGTGGAGGCCACAGGAATTTTGCTAAATTGCGTGGCCGCCAGAACCAATCCTCCGATGATGACCAAGCCCGAGGGGATCCCAAAGAGCGGCAGCATCCAGAACATGCCGTCGCCACTGAAGGCGAGATAGAACGCCAAAATGTATCCCGCCACCGCAATGATCCCGGTCCATGCAAGCATCATCACGCCCTTGCGAGTTCCATCTGAGATTGCCCGGTCGCCCATGAATACCCAAATGGTGGTGGCGAGCACCGAGAGCGTCACCCAACCAATGCTGCCTGAGTGAAAGTGCGCAAGGACTTGGCCGCGAGAAATGTGCCCTGAGGTGAACACATTGAGAATGCCGATGAGCACTGTCACCAAGAATAAGGCAGCAGAGCCCACGTAGAGCATGCGCACATGGCGCCAGATGTGAGGGTCCAAGATGGCACGAATCATGGAGAGTTCCATGGCGCCAGAAAATCCGGGATTGATAATCGAATCCTTGAAAAAAATTTGAAAACGAGCCACAAAGGGTGTCCGGCCCCGACGCGCACGGCCCTGCAAGCAGGACCGCGGCAAGCGAAGGCCGGACGTTGTCCGGCCTCCGCAGCTTTACTGGCCTGCAAGCAGCCCAGCACCAAACGGAGTCCGGACGTTGTCCGGCCTCCGCAGCACACCGCATCCCCTGGCGTTTAGGTCCCCACCAAGGTAGGGCGCCATCAGCGGGTTGAGGGCACGGAGGCCGGTTGATTGTCCGAGGAACTCGAAGGAAAGACCTTCAGAAAAAACCAGTGCCAATTTGTTCTGGGCACATCATCAAAGGGAGGGGGAAGGAAAAGGAAGGTTGGAGATGACGAACGCGCCTAAGCGCATGCGTCAGCTGAGCCCGGCATCGCAAACGACACCTAGGCACGTTGCGGGACTGGCCTAGGCCAATTCGCCAACAACTTCAGCCACGACAACGCCGCGACCGCCGGTAGGCTTGGCGAGGGTAGCGCCGCAGACCTGGCAACCGACGACCATAGCGGGTCGGTTGAAGATGATCTGTTCGCCGCCGCAGTCGCCGCACTTGACCTTGAGGAACTTGGAACTTGTTGCTGCCATGTTGATCACTCCGTCAATTCGAACTTCTTGGCTCGTTGTGCGGCAGGCTGAACCTTCTTACCGCAGTCTTGGCACGCGTAACGAAGCAGGATGCGCTTCGTCGGCTTCTCGCGGCCTTCGGGCTTGGGACGCGGGAAACCACGGTAACCAGCAGTCACGCGTCGGAAACGACGTTGACCCCACTTCAGTTCACTCGCGCGGCGCTTCTTCACACGCTCGACCTCGACGGTCTGGTGCTTCTTGCACGAGGGGCAGTATCGCTTGATTGTGCGAGGCATCTTTACCATAGGGTTCACCTGTGCCTCAGGTGCAGGCGTCAACCGGTCTAACGAGCCAGAGACGCCGATGATTGCTGGAGAGGCAAGGCTCGCCGACTTGGGCATGGTATATAGAACGGCCGGCAAAGTGTACTCGGAGCAAGAAAGAGGGGGAAAGGGTCCGGGTGGCACGCAATTAGGCGCCGGATAGGCGGAACGTGGTGTTCGATTCAATCGAATCCAACTGCACGGGCGGCATAATCACACCAACGGACGAGAGGACGAATGCATTTCGCGAGTGAACGGCGACGCGGTCGATTTTGTCATTCGCTGCGAGTCCGTAGTAATCGAGGGGGATCACGGCCGTCCATGCGGTGCCGTCGGCTCGCACGGTGTAATCAGCGCTGGTGCCATTGAAGGGGTCGTATCGCATTCGCGTGCATTTTTGCTCGGGGACTCCGGAGACCTGTTCGCCCAGGATGCAGGAGACGAGGAATGTCTTGTCGCCTTGGTACAGGTGGACGTCGTAGGTGAGCGCCGGGCCAGTGCGCATGTCGGCGGCGGCCTCAACGGTGACGATGAGGTTGGTCCCTCGGGCTCGAACATCCAAGGACAAGAGATCTGCCTTGGCGGGTATTCCCGTGAGTTGGCCTCCTGAATCGTCCTCAAACCGGTCTGCGCCGGCGAGTGGAAGTGCAAGAATTAGGCATACTGCGATGATGGTGGGGCGTCCGACCATAAGGGGGAGCCAAGACTGTGAAAAAAGTAGTTACTGGCCGTGTTCTGAAATTAATTTGGCGGCCAATCTTTCATCGCGATAGGGGCGAAAGTAGGGGCGTGGACACCATACAATTGGGGTCAGGGTAGTGCGCCGGGCGCGGTTTTCCATCATCAAATGGGAGACTGAAGCAAGAAAGGGTGGAAATGGGAGAGAACGCGGGGCTCCGCGAGGGTTGCCGTGCTAGGCACCGGCCAAGCGGAAAGGCTCGGTGACGATGATTTCGTCCAGGTTGTACGGCGGCATGATTGAAACGAATCCAGGGGTGTGGATCAGCGGGCGCGAACTGGCTTCCGCGCGATCGATGACGTCACTGGATGAGAGTCCAAAGAACGACAGAGGGGCGGTGACAGACCAGGTGGTGCCGTCAGCGGAGACGGTGAAGTCTCGGATCACGGTGGTAAACGGGTCTTGCTTGGCCGTCCAGCAGTTCGATGCGGACGTTTCGGCCGTGGCGCCTCCAAAGTTGCAGGCCACGAGGAATGACGAATTACCCTGGTAGAAATTCACGTGGTACGAGAAGCCGGGGGCCGCACGAACGTCTCCGGACATCTCTAGGGTGACCTCCAGATTGGTCCCCTGGGCGCGAATCTCAACGGACAATAGATCCGCTTGGTCCGGGAGTCCCGTGATTTGATCTCCTGCGTCATCCTCGAACCGGTCTGCGCCGGCGAGTGGAAGTGCAAGAATTAGGCATATTGCGAGAATGGTGGATTGACCGACCATAAGGGTGAGCCCGAACGGTGAACAAAATAGTTAGTGGTCGCGTTATCCAATTAATTCGAGCGGGCCAGGCGCTCAAATCAGTGCGTGATGGTATCGTCGAAGGGCACGGTGCGCTTCGGGATCGTGGTGCGGGCGGCCACTTCTTGGATTGCTTCGGGAACTTCGTCTCCCTTGCCATCCTCGTTCATGATGTGGGCCCAAGCGATGATGATGTCGTCGTTGTTGCTGACGTCATACTCTTCGCGGATGCGCACCATCTTGTTGAGCACCTGCTTGTCTTGCTTGGCCGACAAGTGCTTGCGCAGCATCTTGCCTCCGGTGCGGCGGCGCTCCGCGTTTTCGCGGCTAAACATCTCGCGCAAGTCGTGGTTGGAGTAGTAGGCGCTGGCGGCAATCTCGCCATCCATCCGCTCTGGCTTGTCTTTTCCGACGACTGGCACGAGGGTTCCGAGACATCGTCCCTGTTTGGGGGTTTCGACGCGGCGCGGGCGGCGAGGGTGCCCTAGGTTTGCATGATTTCTGCCTTTTGTCGCTTCTCGAGCAAGCGAGCAATGGCAGGGGGTACGGTGGCAAAATCGCCCTCGCGAAGGAGGTAGGTTTGCATGTCGGGGCCCACGAATGGCGGGATGTCTCCGAGGGCTCGGATGGTGACCATCTCGTCGTCGGGGGTATCCGATGGAACAACTGTTGGTGCCGGTGCCTCAGGGGCCGGTGAGTGCGGTGCCGGTGCTGGCGCCGTGGGTGGCGTGGGTGCGGCATGCATTTCTGGGTCTGGGTCCGCTTCTGGCACTTCGACTGGCGGTTCGTCCAAGTCTGGAGGAATCGGTTCGCCGGAACTGGATGGCGCGGGGGGTGCAGCGGCAGGCGGGGCAGGCTCGCTGGGCGGAGGGGTGGCAGGAGTTTCTGGCTCTGCGACCTCGGGTGGCGACTCGGGGGCCGGCGTTGGGGCCTGCGTCGAGGCTCCGCCAAGGGCCTTGCCGGGTGCAACGCCACTTCCTTGCCGACTGGGTGCAGGTGCTGGAGGGGCCGGAGGCGATTCTCCAAACACCTTCGCTTTGCCTAGACGCAGCGCTTGCACGTAGATGTCGTACAGGTCCATCTCCTCAGCCGTCAATCCCTCGGGGCGCTCCACGTCGCCCGTCTTGGGTTGCGCCAAAGCGTAGAGGCTCATCTTGCGCTCGCGCAGACTCCACAAGCTCTCTGCGGCCTGAATCGCGTGCTGCGCTTCATCGCGAGCCATCATGGCGCGGCGGCCAAAGGGATCTTTTTGCTGCTCTTCTCGAAAGCCCGCCTTGATGTCGTCAAGGAATGCTCGAAGTTCAGCCCAAAAGCGGCTCTGGACAGGGGACAAACGGTTGCTGCGCCGCTCGGCACGCACCAAGTCCTGCAACATCTCATAGGAGATGCCCTCGCCGTCCACGAGGCGACCACAGGGGCTCGTGGTTTAATCCTTAGGCGAGGAGGGTCGGGGAGTAAAATGGATTCAAAGTGTGAGTCAAATCTCGGGGGGCGCACTCGGCAGGTGAGGGCAATGGGCACTTCCTCGCGTGATTCAATCCGGTTTGCCCCTCAGCGCCGGCCCTTGATGATTTCATCACGAATGTGCGGCTCCGCTCCTGATTTGATTTCTCGAAAAGATGGACTGAGCCGGTGCAATCCGGACAAGGGGATTCCATCGGCCGCAAGGGGCCCATTCTCGGAGATGCATTTGTCAGAGGTATCTTTAACGACTGTAGAGGCATGTAAAATGGCATCAACAAAGGCGTCCATATGGATGGGCGCCCCCGAGCCATGCGCAGATTTTGGAGGTGGGCGTCGTTCTAGCCACCCATCGGCATCTGGGGATCGGCTATAGCGCGGGTGATCGATGATTTCGCCGAGGGCCGCCGCCGCCACGCCCGCTACAATGGGGGCAGCAAAACTGGTTCCTCGAAGATCGCCTGCATCTGCTAGGACATCTGGCAAAAGGGTTTGATCGAATTGGAGGCCATTGTTGCATTCAGAAACACTCCCAACCACCAAGGAATGGCTTGAGGACGAAACTGAATTTGTTGCACGGGCCGCAGGGAGGCCTTGTCCCAAGCCATTTCCCACGGAAACTACGGGGAGAATTCCGGCACTTCGAACAGCTTCCAGCCGCTGTGGAATCTCCGAAGACTGCAAGTTTCCAATTGGATCCTGCCAAGAGATATTGACGATATCAATCCAGTCCTGATTGGCTACCCAGGCGAGTGCTTCCGCAAGACTCGCTCGAACCTCGTCGGAGGTATCTCCGCCGGCTTCCACAATGACGAGCCATGCATTTGGGGCATGGGATGCAACTAGCGCCGCCACGCTTGATCCGTGGCGACAATCGTCCCAGAGCGGCCTGGCGTCGGGCAAACAGTCCGGCCCTCCATGGTCTCCGAAGCTTATGGCGCCTAGAATTCGCGTCTCCGGGATGGCGTACAGCGTCCTCAAAGTAGCAGAGTGAAGATCCCGTCGAAGTGTCGGTAACTCCGTGGGAAATGAAGCAGGGGTCGCGAGCGCCGCGGATGCATCGAAAATGGGCTCCGTGGCCTCAATGCCGGTGTCGATGATTGCCACGACAACGGGAGTGTCGGGGGCAGGTGGTTCATGCATTGGATGTGCAAGCACAGGAGTGGCCGGGCTGAGCAGCAAGATGAGTATGGCTGCAGCGAAGTTAGCTTCCCGCAATGCGCCTTGCCTCCTCGAGTTCAAAAACGCCGTCCGTGATGCGGCCGGTCCAGGGGTTGACACTTGCGTAATGGCGCAACACTTCTCCTGAAACATCTCCGGTGGAAGTGACCTCGGAGCCTAGGACGACCGTGTGGATGGGCCGGGGGCCGTCTGGCCCGATCGTAAAGTGAAACGCAACGTCCCTTGGAAGGCTTTGCAGGCCCACGCCATCGAGTCGATTGAACAGTTCATCTAGCGCCACGAGGGGGCGCAGGGGCAATGTGTAGCCTGGTTGGACTTCGGAGACTGCTTCGGGTCCTTTCACGTCCACTTGGTTTGAGGGGTTGAAGCCGGTGGTGTGGGTGGTGGTCACGGTGATTTTTTCCGCATTCTCGCCGAGCAGCGTGAAGTACCACACGTAAGAGTCGCCGAACGCAGTTTTGTCCTGATCTGAGCCCGTTTCCAAAAGGAGCGCGCCTGGGTATTTGTTCGTAAATGAGGTCACTCGGCTGTCGGTTTTGGCAAGGTCCCATGCGGCTTGCAGGGTCCATTCCTTGGGTCCAATCAATTCGGCGCCAGAGGGAACTGGGCTATCCATCATGCGGGGGTTGGCCAATCGGATGGTGGCGTCCGTTTTGTTCAGGTTCATTGGGGCTCCCGGGCCTTCTTTGAATTGATGCAAGACGAGCATGCCGCCTTCTCGTTCAATTTTTTCAACCACGCCATTCTTGAGGGTGAGGGTGCCCGAGGGGTTGCAGCTGGGATCGATGCCATTGGCCTCGATGGCGACAATGGTTTTACTGCCCGCTTTGGAAACGTTGATGGTCCAATTCTCGCCAAAGATGGGCTCGAGTACCGTTTGCTTGCCGTATCTCAGCACATCCCAGGGGAGAATATCGAGGGGGCTCCAGATGCCGCCGTAGGGGCATTCTTGCCAAAGAAGCAAGACATCTTGGTCTGAGCCGCATGATGTCTTGAGATAGATGCAGGTATCTGTTTGGAAAATGAGTCCGGCTCCGTCGGTGCCGAGGTATGCAACGCCGGCGTCCTGTCTTTGGCCTTGGGAGACTTGTGTGAGGATGAGGGGTGCCGCAGGGCGGAGGGTTCCGTCGGCGGCGAGGACAGTCCGTTGGGGGCCCACTTCGATGTTGAGCATCCCTAACTCTTGACCGTCTGCTATGAATCGGTAGGTGTAGAGGTCTCCTTCGTGGAGCGTCAAGTAAGCCTCGGGTTGCTCGATTTCAGGTCTGGTTGTGTCTGACATTTGGAACACAATCAAGACAATCGCAATGATGCCAGCACTTGAGGCGAGGGCAATGGGCTTTAGGTTCATGTGAAGCTCGCAGGGGGGAAGAATAGGAGAAGGATTTGGTTTGTTGTTAGCTTCCGAACGCGGTCACACACATGCTGTTGGAGGCCGTGTGGTACAAGCGGGAGGGGCTGGTGGAAGCGACGGTCACCGAACTGACGCGAGCGTAGGCGGTGGCGTCCGCGTTCGTCCGGGCAGACACGGAGACGCAGCCACTGAATCCCCAGGCCCAGACCTTGACCTTGGTGCAGAGGCTGATGGTGGATTGGCTGCCGCTGCCGGTGGATCCAAGGACGCCGGACCAGGAGTTGTAGCCAGAGCGGTATTGGGTGCTCTTGGAGCAGTCCCCGTATGCGTATGCGCCACCATTCCAGCTAACGTAGCCAGGCAAGCGGAGGGGGCTCACGCCGTGGCCTCCGGGGGTTCCGGCGGCGGTGCATTGGCGGGTGCGGTAGGCGGGCTTGGTGCACACCACGGAGGACGTGGCGACGTTGGTGGCACACACGGCGTTGCTGCTGTGGCATTGGGTCCTTGTGGCGGCTGGGTCCACATCGATGAATTCGCCCAGTTCTTCGTCAAAGAATTGGTCTACGTATTCAATTGTCGTTTCCGTGACGCCTTCTGGTTCTTGTGCGGGTTCTTCGGCACTTGCAAGCGTTGGAATCATGGTCAGGGCCACAAAAATGGTGGCTGCGGTCAGTAGTTTATTTTGCATGGTGTTAACACCAGATTTTGATAATAACTCGGAGATAATGAAATTTCCATGATTTTCTTATCCGTTATCTAACGTTCTTCCATCAGTTATCTATATTGGCCCAGAAGAATATGCATGGGCCCAATACAATCAGTATACCATGAGGTTTTTAATTCTTAGTAAATTATATATGACAATCTAATGTAATGGCTCTCGTGCTCCGCATTGTGGAAAATTCGATGCCGCATCAATCAGAAGTTAGAGAAAAAGTTATTGATTTATTGAGTGTTGATAATATTTTATGCATTAGCGACCTGGTCAAATTAACTAATGTAAGTTGGGGGACAATGTATCATCATCTCCGAGTCCTTGAGGAGAGCAAAATCATTGATACGGAAAACTATCTGGGTAAAACATGGGTCCTAAAAAATAAGGAAAGCGGCCGCTGGAAACTGCAAGTAATGCTTCGCCACCCAACGTGTCTGAAAGTTGCTGAATGCCTCCAAGAAGGGGGCTGGTTTACGAACCTCGAAGTCTCCCTCATCACTGGAGCTCACCCAAAAATGTCCTGGCACCACCTCGAGAAATTGGTCCGTGAGGGAGGCGTCGAAGTGTGTGGAAAACGACCTAGGGCCTATCGTGCGTCAGAAAAACTTGGGGAAATCCTAGGGTTGGGGCGTTCGCTGGAGCAATCCCAAGATGAGGACGACGATCGCTACGACTATCAGTAGCGAGCCAACCGCTGCAAAGAAAACGCC
>JBFJXT010000071.1:0-9290 GCA_041623015.1 Thermoplasmatota archaeon
CCAGGGTCGCCGGGGCCGTTGGCCAGGAACAAAGCGTCAGGCGTGTAGCCGAGGATGGTTTCGGCGGTGGTGTCCCAGGGGCAGTGGAGCACGTTGAAGCGGCGGGCAAGGTTGCGCAGAATGTTGCGCTTTATGCCAGTATCGAGCACCGCCACGGTGTAGGCCGTGTCGTCTTTGCTGCTGCCGTCTTGGAGTTCGCCGTCGTCGTTGCGGCCGTAGAATTGCACCGCTTGGACGCTTGCTTCCCCAGCAAGGTTCTCTTCTTCCACACTTGCCATGGAGGCCACCTTGGCAACGAGGCCAGGGATGGCCGATTCATCGTCCGTGACGAAGCACTTCAAGCAGCCCTTCTCGCGAGTGCGGAGGGTCAAGGCGCGGGTGTCCACGCCACTGATGGCAGGAACTCCTTGCTCAAGCAACAAGTCGTGCAGGGTTTGGGTGCTGTGGCGGTGGCTGGGCTCCTTGCACCATTCTCGAACCACGACGGCGCGAGGCCAAACCTTGTCGCTTTCCCAATCGGTCGCGTTCACGCCGTAATTGCCAACCATCGGGTAGGTGAACATGAGCACCTGACCATTGTAGGAAGGATCCGTCAGGCTCTCTTGGTAACCGGTCATTCCGGTGTTGAAGACCAATTCACCAAACGCGGTTCCGGGAGCGCCAAAATGTTCGCCCTCCACAACAGAACCATCCTCTAGAACAAGCCATGCTTTCTTGAGAAGAGTACCAGACATTGGAGGCGACCTGGCCGGCCAAGCCGCCTGAACAAAAAAGGTTCGGGCTGGTGGCGCTGCACTGCTTGCCCCCATTTCTTATGGAGCCAGTGGCCGGGGGCTGGTTTTTGCGACTCCATCTTGGGGCACACAGTCTACAGTTGTTCAGCGCCGCCCGAATGGCTTAAACAGAACAAAGTGGGCCTACGCGGCAGATTGACAGTTTTCATCAATTCCGGGATTTCCCCCGAAAAATTCTCGACGCGCCAGGAAATTATCAGGAAACAATGCGGTGGCACCGAGAACCCACGGACAACTCCGCCGAGAATTGAAGCCCCCCGGATTCAATACTCGACCTTTCCCACACAATTTGACACCTCGGATTGCGGGCCCAACCCCATTCGACACGTTTGGCGCTTGCGAGTTTTGCAGGGTTTTGGTGGATCGCGGGCAGTCTTTTGGTTGTACTTGTAGCAGGAATCGTCTGGCGAATTAAGCAAAGGGACGATACTCCTTAAGTAGCCGTAATTCAGGGTAGGCATGTGGTAAGCTCCCGGATTGGTCGCATTGGTTTCGTGTCTTGGCTTCTTTTGGCCTTGACGCTGCCGTTCATTCCGGTGCATGCCGAAACCCACGCCCCCTACCAGGCCTACGAACACATTTTGGCTCCAAACGAGGAGCGCTATTTTGGCGAGGCCCTGGCGTGGCACGGCGATTCCCTCGTAGTTGGAGTTGGCAGCAAGGATCAGGTGCGCATCATGGGTGTTCACCAAGGTGAATGGGCCATCTTGCAGACCCTTCAAGGCGTCCCGCGCAGCAGCTTTGGCCACGACATTGCCATTGACGGGGACATTATGGTCATCAGTGCCCCCAGCGAACGAATTCAATCTCAGCCCTCGGGCGCTGTGTATGTTTACCGCCATGGCTCTGCGGGTTGGAGCGAAATTGGGCGCCTGACGAGCCACGACTCTGACTATGACTTTGGAATTACCGTCGCGGTTTCTGGGTCTTGGATTGCGGTGTCTTCCACGGATGATTCTTGGGGAAATGACGGTCTTTCGGGTTCGAATTTTGTTTACCTCTATCAGGTAGGAAAGGAGTCCGTCACCGAGAAGCAAGCCCTCTCGGAGCCCAGCTTACTCAATCGAAAAATGTTCGGCTACTCCATTGACTTGAAAGACAGCCGACTCGTGGTTGGTGCCCCCGGCCAGTACTATGAAGAGGTGGTTGAGCCAGGCGCCGTTTACATTTACGAGCGATCTGGAGCCACCTGGTCATTGGATGAAACCCTTCAACCCGACCCACTGAGCGATGGTGGCGGCTACGGCATCATCGTGGATCAAAATGACTCAGATGTGGTCATCTGTGACGATTTCAGCGTGTACGCATTGGATGACCACCGCAGCATTCAGATTTACAGAAAATCCGGCGCCACCTGGACCAAGGCGCAAGAGTTCCAGGGACACGGTTGCTCTCAACTTGAAGTGGAGGGCACCCGCATGCTCACCACGGAAGGGTCGTACAGTCGAGTGCTGGTGTACCAGCGCGTAGGCAACATTTGGAGCGACGACGGCCGTGTCCAAAACTCCAGGCCGGGTGAAATCGCCATGCGCAATGACATTGCAGCGCTGGGGTACCCCCGTTACAGTGGCGGCCAAATCATCCTCATTGGACACAACACAGGGCCAGTCGCAGACTTTGATGCGCCCCCACCGGCAACCGATTTTGCTGGCGACGGCTTTGAAACCCTGACATTCTCTGGAGTAAACAGCACGGGCCACGACATTTCCTATTACTGGACCGTTGATGGAGAACTGCGTGGCACCGGCCCCGAATTGACGCTTGACTTGGCCGTGGGAGAACACAAAGTTCGCCTCGCGGTGAGTGATCCCATGATGGGCACATCCCAGGCAACCAAGGTCGTCACAGTCCATGGACCACCGCCACCGGAGCCCGACTTCAGTTGGCTGCCCGGCACCATCGAAGGCGGCGAACCAATCCGATTCGTGGACGAAAGCACCAGTAGCTACGGCCACATCGTGGAATGGAACTGGGACATGAATGGGGACGATCTCGTCGACGCCACTGGCCCCTCGGTTACTTGGGAATTCGAATCCTCAGGCTCCACCAAAGTGAGCCTCCTGGTGCGCACCGATTTGGACACGGAGGCAAGCATCACCAAATCAGTGGTTGTGCAAAACCAGCCCCCTGTTGCTGATGCCGGCATGGATCAAATCTTCAGGGATCAAGACCCCGATGCTTCTGTTGAGGTCAGTTTGGATGGAACCGGCAGTTCTGATTCGGACGGGACTGTGAAATCCTTCTCCTGGGCCCGCGATGGCAAGCGCTTCAGCACCAGCAGCATGCCCACCCTTGACCTCAAGGCCGGGGTGCATGACTTTGACCTCACTGTCACGGACAACAAGGGCGCCAAGGACACGGACCGCGTCACCGTCCTCATCCTGGAAAATGGTGGCGCCGGGAGCCCCAACGGCACTTCGGGAGCAACCCTCAACAAGCCCACCGCACAATTTGCATGGGAACGGGCAGATGGCCCGCCGGAACGGGCCGTAGCATTCACGGATCGAAGCGGGGACGCAGACAATCGAATCGTCATGTGGTGGTATGATCTTGGCGGCGATGGTAGCTACGAGGCCACCGAGCCTAACCCCGTCATTGGCTTCCCGTCGCTTGGGTCGCATGATGTGGAGCTTACTGTCACGGATGAAACTGGATTGCAATCGACGTTTTCGACCAATGTGTTTCTCAAAAATGGTGCCCCCACCGCCATCATTGAAACCCGAACCACCGAGGCCTACGTGGGCCAACAAGTGCTGTTTTTGGACAACAGCACAGACCCAGAAGGCAGCGCCATGACGCGATCCTGGGACTTTGGGGATGGCGGCAAGAGCACAGAACTGGCACCCTCCCACACCTATGAGGAGGCAGGCAGCTTCACCGTGCGCCTTAGCGTTGAGGACGCGGATGGAAGCACATCCAAGGACGAGGTGACCATTCGTGTCCGATCGGTCCCAGCCGGCACCACAATCCCCCCAATCGCAGGCGGCTCGATGGTGGAACAAGTCCCTGAAAGCCCCTACTCAGACGAATCTGTGGCCTCCGATGCAGACGCGACTAGTGACGGCAAGGAAGGCCAGCAAGACAAAGATTCCAAGCAAGAAGCCGACAGCGAATCGGAGCCCTTTGGAATCTCAGCCAAGGCCAAGCCCAATGGCGCTGCTGCCTTCGTGGACCCTGCAAAACCATGGCTTTGGATTGGCATCGGCTTCGTCGCCGTGGTGTTCTTGACCAGCGTCATTTCGGTGCAAAAACGGCGATAGGCCAACAAAGTCCCCAGTACGAATAAATACCTGCAAGTGCCGGTAACCACATGCGCGTGGCCGCAGGCATCACGCTCCTGCTATTGATTTCCGGGATCGCCCTCCCCGTCCACTCCCAGGACGATTCTTCTTCCGAACCCATCCGCTGGCCCTATTTTGAAAGCGAATTCTTGATTGCACCACCCAGTCAAGAGGTGCGCGGATTTGGCCACGAGGTGGCAACGGACGGCGAACGCATCCTCATTGCATCCGACGACAACGCCTTCATTTACACGCGTGAAAAAGGCAAGTGGAACTTGGAAAAAACCCTGAACCCCGAGCTTGAGTCCGTCAGCTCAGTCAGTCTGTCAAACGGAATCGCGGCCGTCGGCGGCAGCGGATCTGTTCTCACGTGGACACTCAAAGGCGCCACATGGAGTCAGGGCGCCGAGCTTGAGAAGGGTGACGCCTTTGGCCACAATGTCCTCATTGGAGACAACCACCTCTTTGTGTCATCCCCCTCAATCGACCCGGTACTTGGCGCCAGTCAAGCAGGCTCCGTTGCTGTCTACGCCATTCGAAGTCAATCGCTGCACTTGACGCAAACCATTGACGAGCCAACTCCCGCCGGACAGCGCGTCTTTGGCGCCGATTTGGCCATGCGAGGAGACACCCTCGTCATTGGCGCGCCCGCCCGTCCTGTCTTGGAGCAAGCAGCCCCCGGCAGCGCCATGATTTATGAGCGGCAAGGCGGCAAGTGGGCATTGAAATCTCACGTTCAGGCCAGCCCCGGCATCGACGCTGAGAGTTCCTTCGGTTACGAAGTAGCAACCACTGGTGGCGCCGTCATTGTCAGTGCCTCACCAAGTTACCTTGGCACCGGAGGAGATCAATCCGGCTCCGGTTGGGTCGCCGTGTATGAGCCCGATTCTTCCGGCAATTGGCAATTGATTCAGGAGGAGCGATCCGATGGAACGGCATTAGCCGCCAGAGACAATGCGTTTCTCGTCGTCGACTATTGGTGGAACGCAGTCGGTGTCTACTACCGAGAAACATCCCAATTGCGCTGCTGGAATCATGGCTGGTGCGAAGTGGGATTCCTTGGCGGCTGGGAAGCTTTCGGCAATGACAGTCCCATCCCCGACGCTATGGCGCTTGAAGGTCGAGTGGCGGTGCTGGGTGCCCCCACAGAAACATTCCTAGACGATCCAACAGGGCTGGTGTTGGCATACTACGACAACGCAAAGCCTCGCGCCCGCGCCCTCCCCGATGCGCCCGTGGACGACGTTGACGAAGACGGCAAGGAAGCATTCACCCTCGATGGCAGCAATTCCTTCGACATCGATGGCACCATCGAAAAATTTGAGTGGTTTGAAGATGGAGTTTCCATCGGCACGGAGCCATTCATAGACATGGAGCGCCCGCTAGGAGTTCACTCCTTCAAATTGGAAGTCACCGACGACCTTGGCGCCGTCGGAATCGCCAACATCGATGTGCTTGTTCGACCCCCTCAACTGGGTGTAGAAATCAATCATTGCTGCGGTTGGTTTTCAGGAATCGACCCTGGACGAAATGTCTATTTTTGGTCCAGTGTGGATGAACATCGATCCGGCGTCAAGCACTGGGATTGGGACTTTGACGGCGATGGCAAAACGGACAACACCGAAGTGAGTCCCCGATATTCCTTCCCACACGGCGGCACATGGCCCGTTCATTTGACGGTCACCAATGAAGACGGTGACACCTTGCACGCCTACAAGGACATCGTCATCAACAACGCGGCTCCCGTCGCCTTGGCAGGTGAGCCGCAAGTGGTTGTGGTGGACGCCACCGGCATTGGCACTGTGACCCTCGATGCCAGTGATAGTTACGATGCGGATGGCTCGATTACAAGTTACAATTGGATGCGACAAGACCCAGTGGCGGGAAGTTACAGCACCACCGCGACCACGAAGACGGCCGACGTCCAAGTGGCTCAAGGCGTCAACAAATTCATCTTGCGCGTCACGGATGATGACAGCGACACGTCCCAAGTGGACCATACGGTGATTGCCATCAGCCAAGGCCAGAACATGACGGGTGTTCCCCCCACCGCAGACATGGCGGCATCGCAGGGCGTTCGAAGTGTGGTGCTTCAAGATAAATCCAAACCGGGAGACGCGGAAATTGTAGCGTGGAGTTGGGGGCTCAAGCCCGATGCACTGGTTGAGGGCCCTGACCGGATGCGCTTGACGTTTGAGGACGCTGGCAAGCAGCCAGTCTACATGACGGTCTATGACGCCGATGGCCGAACGAGCCTGCGGACCATGCACATCGACGTGGAGGATAATCCGCCTGAACTGTACGCGTGGCCTCTGTACGGCACCGTCCCGGTGGATACCTACGGTGTGTTCTTGTCGTATGTGCGTGATGAGGCACCGGATCGGCTACAGTGGGAGTGGCGCATCAATGGAGAGCTATACAGCGACCATCAAGACGTGGGCCATACCTTTGATTCCATCGGGAACCACTCAGTTTCCGTCAAGGTGACCGATGACACTGGAAAATCCGTTGAGAAATCGGGTTGGATCGAAGTGTTGACGGAGGAGGAATTCCGACAGGCATTTGGCGACTCCAACGAGACAGAGGAGGACCCCGAAGGAATCAACCTGTTCGAAGGAAACTTTGAGGCACCCGATGCCGCAATTCAAGAGGACCTCGACAAGCAGCGCGAAGTGGAGCGCCAAAAGGACCCAATCTCGGATGACTCGACGGATTCCGATTTGGCCTCTGGCCCCCTGGTGGCAGCAAAAGCCCCCGCCACGCCGAGTGCTGGTGGACTTGCAGCCACATCTTGGGTTTGGATTGGCATCGCTCTGTTGCTGGTGCTGCTCGTGGTGGTCGAGGGCCGGCGCCAATGGAAGCGCCGACAAGAGCGGCGGCGTCGGTATGAGGCCTCCATGAAGGCAAGGATCATGCGCCACCATCCACCAGTGGAGTTTCGGGACAGCAAACGATAAGGCCAGCGGGAATTAGCCAAGCCTAAAATATGCGTCTTGGGTCGGCCACGCCATGACCTTGAGCCTGAGCCTTCGCAACCTTGCCCGTTACGTGCGCGACATTGACGCCAACGTGCCCCTCTACGAAGCGCTCGGCTTCAGCGTGGTCCGAGAAGCAGGCGACATGACCGTTTTGCAGCACGCCGATGGCTTGCAAATGATTCTGCACCGCTGGGACGAGCGCCCCACGACCATGCTCGACACGGCCATTGGTTTCACCATCAGCGGCGACGGCGAAGACCTGCGCAACCACCTTGAGGCGGCCGGCTGGAACCTCCTGCGCGCCCCTCACGAATCCGACGTGGGCTACTTCTTCATCTACGGCGACAAGGACGGAAACCCAATCAACCTCGTTGGAAAACCCACCAGCCAAGCACCACCCGCTGGCACCGTCAAACTCGTGCTCAAGGACGGTTTGGCCATCGCTGAGCCCATGGAAACAGCCTGATTGCACTGCCCGGGTGGCCGAGCAACGCGAGTGCCGCCCAAACTGATCGACCTTTTTCAAGGTCGGATGGGAAGACCCTCGCAGGACTTAGGAATTCAGGTTAACCGGCTCAGTGTTTTTCGGCCAATACGTTCGAAGCAGGAGCGCTGGATTCGGGCGAATTCCTGTGGGTTGTCGAAATTGCTACCAGTAATCCCGAAAAAATGCTGGACGCAATTGACCGATAGGACCCGTCATGTGCCAATGCCGCTGAGAAGCCCCACCCTAAGAGAATGAAAACCATCCAAGAGGCAAGAATTGCCTTATTCCATTTTTTGTAGTGAAGTGCAAGAACCATGTATGGGGCAATGGCAATAAAGGCACAAATTAAGGCAATAACGCCAACCAATAGTACTACAAAATTGGTTATATTATGCAACCCAAGTGGGAGCGCAGCTGAATCGGGCGATGTGGCAAAATGAATGAGCACAGTTCCAAAAAACCCCACCGATGCATAGTAAAAGACTAATCTCAATTGAGCATTTTTGTCAACGAGGCCCAGGGCGACTTCAAGGATTTTCCTCCAATTCACGGAATGGGTGTGAAGTTGGATGTTTTTACCCCTTTTGATGCGCAGTTCAAACCTATTTTCCAAACAAGCGCACACCATCGAACCGGTCAATCCAGCCGGGGCAAGCAACGGCCGCTGGGTCGCCGCCTCGAAGTGTTGTCCATAGGTGGGCGTAAGATCGCATTTCGCACCCAGGAGTCCCCAGGAGGAAAGCCAGCATAAACGCGGGAGCAAGGAGCAGCGTGAAGGCAACACCCCAGGCCCAGAAGACAATACCAAGGGGCGGCCCCCAGAGATCGCCTTGGAATGCTCCAATGATGGCGGCGATGGTGCATAGCGCGAGCAGGACGAGGGTCGGTTTTTGGCCCCATTTTTTTCCCGTAAGTTCGGTGACGACCCAGCTAGTGACCAGAAGGAGGGCGGCGGCCATCGGGATGTATTGTGCTTCGGGCCCGATGCCATCCCAGAAGCCTCGGCTGGCGCTGATGATGGAGTAGCCAAACCAGCCCAAGGCGATGGCCATGGCGAGTCGAATGCCGCGCCCGAGGAGGCCCGGTTTCACGAACTGCGTCTGGGCCATGGATTGACATGGGCGCCGAGGGCAAAGGAACCCATCGCTTCTTGCTGGCACAAAGTGGACCACGTGTCCTAATTTTCCCAGCGGACTGGTCAGACCCGAGGGTTCATTGCCATGTTTTGGGCTGTTAGTGCATCTTCCCACCAGAGCTTCAAGGCGCCCGGATTCAGTTGCGCATGCCCCTGCCCAGCGACGCGGAGGCAGTGTACGTCATGAGCCGAGATCCGGCGTTTTTGGAGCACGTGTCTACCGTTGATGAGGCCACGCAAAGCGCCTACAGCCTTGAGGACGCGAAGGCGCACCTTGCGGAATTGGAGGCGTACAACCGCACCGGGGCACCCGGGTGGGCCATCATCCTTGACTCCAATTTGGTCGGCATCGTTCGCACCCGTCCAGGCTCCGAAGCGGGACTCTTGGAAGTGGGCTATAGTGTTGCCAAATCCCACCAAGGCAAGGGCATCGCATCCGAAGCGCTGCGGTTGATACAAAGGTACACGCAGGACTCCATGCAGCAGGTCGGGCTGGAGGCGTTTTGCCATCCAAACAATGCCGCATCCCAGCGCGTTTTGGAGCGCTGCGACTTTTTGGGGCCAAAAATCAGTGAAGACAGGCGGATGCGATACGTTTGGGCCGCCGCCAGCCCC
>JBFJXT010000072.1:0-9264 GCA_041623015.1 Thermoplasmatota archaeon
AGTCCATGGCTCGGTCAAAGGAAGCCGCACCTGCAGGGGGCAAGATGCTGTGGCTGACGTGGAACTTGACGCCGCGCAATTCCATCACATCAATTCGGTCGCCCGTGTTCACGGCGGCCTGATCAGATTCGAGGGTTGCCGAAAATCCAGGAACACGTTGGAGGCGAGGGCTCTTGCCTTGATTGTTGACGAAGACCACATTGGAGGCTTCATCCGATTCAACTGTGACAGCGTACAGATCACCTGCCGCATCTACTGCGGTGGCGATTTCGCCGGCAAGCAATTGCAAGTCAATGGATTCGGTGCCTAGGTCCGAATGGATTGTGAGGGCGCTGCCTGCCATGACGAGGCGGCCTTCATTGAGGGTGATAGCGGTTGAATCCCCCGAGGCCACGTGGCCCTGGGGTTGCCAGGAAATGTCGCTAGGGCCACGAGCGAACATGGCCACGGACGTGTTGCCATAGGCAAGGATTGCCATCTGCTCACCCTCAGTTGCCACTTGTGCGCCAAACATGGTGTCCGGGGCGCTGCTTGCAGGTTCAATGGTTTGGTCCAATGCGTGATAGAATTGGAAAATCGATTGAGTGGATTCTTGAGCCTCTGCCGTGGCCACTGCTGCAAGGGCAAGCAGAGCCAAAATTGGCGTGAGGCGGATCAAAATTTTGCCAGTCACGATTTTGGCGATTCACGAGCTGGTTTAATGATGCGGGCTTCACATTACTGAATCGTTGCTCACGGAAGTGACTAGGATTGCCCCGAAGTCTCTGAGATTTTCAAGGAGAAATGGGGAAAGAAATGGCACGCGCCCCCGAAATACTGGAACAAATCTACAATCATCAATCGATCCAAGGGGTGGTCGGTGTGGTGTGGCGGCGCGTGCTAGCCCTAGCATCAACCGCTATGACATCCCTTTTTTGGCACAAACGCCGGCATCTAGGCGGATTTTGCCGATTTTTGCCTAGTCTTTCTTGGTAAAGAGACTGGGCAAGTGGATGACGTATGCGCCGTCCTTGTGCACGACGATGGGGTTGCGCTCCAAGAGCCCCTTCACGTCGATGTTGTAGGAGCCAGGCGAATCAATGGACACCGTGTCTGGCTTCTCGCCTTCGCCACGGGCTGCGTCGCGCTCTTGCTCCACGCGATTACGGGCCGCTTGAGCACGGGCAATGGCTTCAGGGTCTGGCTCTGGCTCGGCCACCCAATCAATGGTGCGGCCTTGTCCCTCGGGCTCCTGGCGCTTGGCTTCCGCCTTGGCTTGGCTAACGAGTCGACGAATATCTCGGGGCTTGATTTGCGCCCAGCCATCGCCGTCGCTTGGTAAGTCCTTGATTTCAGGCGCCGCCTCTTGAAGCATATCGGCCACCACTTGGCGAATATCCTTCTGTGCCTTGTTGGCGATGCTTTGGCGCTCCTCGGCGTCCACTTCTTCCTTGGTGTAGAAGAATCGGGTGCCCTTGCATTCGGGGCAGCCCTTGAGCAGGGCGCTGCTGCCTTCCTCGAAGCTGAAGCCACAGGACAGGCACTGGTGCGGCACTACGCCTCACTCCAGTTCGGCGCAGCGCAGCACAGGCACCGAGGCGTACTCCGTCCGCCTCGCCGTTGGTGTGGCATCTAGGCCTCGGCGCTCACGCGTCAGCACCCTTGCCGACGATTTTGGTGACGATTTTTTCGTTGTCCTTGCTCACCAACCGCAGCAAAGTTGCGGGGCCGATGACGGCCATGCGGGGGCGAGGGCCACCCATCACGACGCGTTGCAGGACGTTTTTGCCGTGGTCCATGCCGTAGGATTGCAACTCAATGCCGATGAACGACTCTTGGTTGATTTCGCGCATGGTTTGCTCGATGAGTGCAGCCTCTTCTTGGGGCGTCAATCCTCGCTCAAGGATCAGAATCTTGCCTTGTTCAACCTCGTCCAAGATGAACCGGATTTTTTCCGGCGTCGCCATGGATTCGATTTTTTCGGCGCTGATGAGGTGAATATCGGGAACCGCAGGAGCCGCGGCGGGAGGGTTCACAACTTGTGCTGTCCGGTTCTTGTTTTTGCCCATAGTATCACCGGAAGTGCTTCGCCATGACCTCGTAGAGGGCATCCATGTTCGTTCCCTCGCCAGCACTGAGCGGCACAACGGGGTGCTGCGGGAAGGCGGACTTGAGAGTCGCGGGGCTGGCTTCGGCCAAGTCAATCTTGTTGGCCACGATGACGACGGGGAGGCGGCGGGCCTCGAGGTTGCCAAGGATGGTGACGTTGACTTGGGTGAATGGGTCTTCGGCAGAATCCATCACGAGTAGCACGCCGTCCACTTCGTCGAGCCATCGAATTGCTTCGATGACGCCTTCGGTGGCTTCTTTGGCGCGGCGGCGGGCTTCGTCTTCCTCCATGCCGTGGCTTTCCACGAATTCATGGAAGTCGATTTGCGTGGCAACACCGGGCGTGTCAATGATATCAAGGTGAAGCTTGGCGTTGCCAGACTTCAGATCAATGTCCTGCTTCTTGCGCACGCGGCGCGTTTCGTGGGCGATGGGGCTTGCGCTCCCGACGGTTTCGCCCGTGAAATCACGGCTAATGCGGTTTGCGAGCGTTGTCTTGCCTGCGTTGGGCGGCCCGTAGATGCCAATACGGGCGTGTTTCTTGCCGAACGCCTTGCCAAGCCAACGGCCGAGGCTCCACTGTTGGACCAGTTGCGTCAGACCCATGGCAAGGCCTCCGCTGCGCTGTATCCCATCCAAGTCAAGCAAGCCGGTTTGGGTTGATGAAGGCTTGCGTACCGCCCCGTCCCAACGGGGGCGCAGGGATTCTTAGTTTTGATTACTGAACTTGTTGGATTAGGGTTGATATGGCTCGTTGTAACCAAAACTGACTTGTTTCAGAACCAAATGGTTGAGCGGTCGCCCGTGGGGGGAACCTACAGACGGCCCGCCGCCCAGGCTCGCTTATCTCCTGCGGAAGCCTCTGCACACTGAGTTTGGGCGGCGTTACGCAGCTTGGTGGTTCTGGTGCATGCGCCGGCGCTGAGCTGCATTGATTTGGCGTCCAGGCCGGTCTCCAGGACGTGGTCTGAATTGACTTACGACGTGACGGCGGCGTTCTGGAAGTGCTGATTCATGGCAATCTCGGCAATGTCCACTGCATAGCCGCGCACTCGATCCACCGAATCCGCAATGAGGGTCAGGGGGCCGACTGCTTCTGGTTCCATGGAGCGCACGAGGCTGCCAAAGTCGCCGCGCCAGGTTCCGGCGGCCTTGCCATCGTCGGTCGCTTTGCTGCCTTGCTCGAATGCGTCGCGCTTCAAGGCGTTGAACGCTTCGTCCCAGATGTTGCGAACCACTTGGGCCTGGGCAAGAATGCTGGTAGAGACTTCTTCGGGCACAGAATCAATGAGAATCAGGTTCTTGCAGATTTTGCTGGCGTGATCGCCCATGCGTTCCAGGGCGCGGGCGGCTAAGAAGAGATTCAAGGCCTCGGCGGGTCGAATGTCAAGCCGTGCTGCGAGGCGGGGTTGGTCAAGCAAGGCGTGCATTTGCTTGCTCACGTGCCATTCGAGGCGATCCAATTCGTCGTCTCGGCTGATGACGTCGGCGGCGACGTCGTGGGTGCCGTGTTCGAAGGACTGCATCGCTTCATCGAACATAATCATCGCAATGCGGTGCATGCGGGTGACGGTTTTTCGAAGGTCCATTTCGCTCACACCCACGAGGTCTTGCAGGGTGACGGAGTCGATTTGCTCTTCAAGCACTTCTACGCCCACGAGGTCTCGAATGGTGTCCCGGACCACTTTTCGAACGAGGGGCTCCATGCGGCCGTTGCTTCGCAAGAGAATTTCGTCTGCGCCGGCAAGGTAGGCGCCCACGAGACGGCGGACCAAGTCTGCCTCGTGGTTGGAGTCTGGCAAGTCAATGGCGATGCGGCGTTTTCGGGGGCGCCCTTCGCTGTGTGGGACGATGAGCAAGCTGCCGTCGGCTTCTTCGTGAATGGCGAGGGCTTCGCTGCGTTGCAGTCCATTGCGATCGACCCATTTCTTTGGCAGGCTTATCACATGCGTGCTGCCTCCGGTGATCTGAATCTTTCGCAATTCCATGGGGGGTTCTGTCCAAGGGCCCTGATGGCCTGTTCCAATATAGACTATAGAGAAACGGGTGGTGGCGGTGGCTGGTGGAAGCGAGGGCTCTATCCGTATCCGTGGAAACTGGTGTCCAAGCTCAATCCTAGTCCAGATGAATAGGCAACTTGCTCCAATCGGCCGGCCAAGCGCTCCACTTGTTCTAGCAAACGAAGCAATTCTCGATCAGCAAGGCGGTAGTGGCGATTGCGGCCCACGCTTCGCACTCGAACCAATCCACGGTCTCTTAGCACCCGCAAGTGATGGCTCACATTGCTCTGTTCCTTGCCTGTGGCCGCAACCAAATCGCTGACACTGTGCTCGCCCGATTGAAGCGCTGTCAAGACCGCATGTTTGGTGGGCTCTGAAATCAATCGAAGCAAGGCCGCAGCTTCCACATGAATGGATATTCATGCATGGCCATCAAGGTTGCCATGTGTCCAAGTTGAGCGCAAAGTGCGCCGGATTTCGCCGCCGGCACTGAAAACGACCATCTATGCCACAGGCTTGACAACCTCGTGTCCGACCCGTTCCACGACCCCAAAATTGGCATCCATAAGGTCTACACCCGTGGCGGAGACAAGGGAGAAACCAGCCTCGTCGGTGGCCAGCGCGTCCCCAAAGACGACGCGCGTATTGATGCCTACGGCACCGTGGATGAACTGAATGCCGTGGTAGGTCTCGTGCGGGTGGAATTGGAAGCTACAGGCGTCATGCTTGATGCCAACGCAACCCTCCTTCGGGTGCAACATGCGTTGTTCAATCTCGGCGGGGCGCTTGCCACTCACCTGGACGACCGGCGCCCAGATGCTCCCGCCATTCGACTAGAAGATGTGAATCACCTGGAAGTGGAGATGGACCAAGCCAACGAATCATTGCCTGCGCTCACGAGCTTCGTCTTACCGGGTGGAAGTCGACTCAATGGTCTCTTTCACCTCGCGCGGACCGTGTGCCGACGCGCCGAACGCGCCACCGTTGCCTTGCTGCGTGCGGACGGCTGCACACCGCTTGATGTGCAGTACCTGAACCGCCTATCGGATGCGTTCTTTGTTTGGTCCCGTCAATCTGCTTACGCATTGGGTCACAACGAAGTTTTGTGGGCCCCGAATCAAGCCTGATTTTTTCAACCACCAATCCCGCCGAGTGGGCTGGAAGAAGAAGAGGGAAGAAGCGGGAAGAAGGGAACGGACTCAGCTGCCAACAATGGTGTTCTAGCCGTTGCGGCAGGAGTCTCGGTCTTCTACATTGTAGCAGTAGTCGGTGCGGAGGCCGCCCCAGCCCCTGTCGTATCCACTACCGCCGTAGAGGTGGTCTCGACCATTGTTGCCGTAGAGCAAATCATCGCCGATTTCGCCGTAGATTTTGTCGCCGCCCCAGCCACCCTTGAGGGTGTCGTCGCCGGTGCCGCCCCAAATCGTGTCGGCGCCCATGTCGCCTTCGATGTAGTCGTTGCCATCATTGCCGTTGAGCCGGTCATCGCCCATGCGGCCGTAGATTTGGTCATTGCCGGCACCACCGAGGACAACGTCGGCGCCCCAACCTGCATCGATGTAATCGTGGCCTCCTCCGCCTAGCACGGTGTCGTCCCCATCTTCAGCGAAGACGCGGTCGTTTCCGTCGCCGGCATCCAAGGTATCAGAACCGGTACCGCCCTCGATGTAGTCATTGCCGATGCCACCGTCGATGGCGTCGCTGCCGGACGATCCGTAGATATTGTCATCGCCGGCTTGGCCCCACATTTGGTCATTTCCGGAGCCGCCATCAATGATGTCGCGGTCCTCGCCGCCATCAATGAAGTCGTGGCCGGTGCCGCCCTTCAGGGTGTCGCGGCCCGCGTCGCCGTAGACTCGGTCCTCGCCGTTGCCGCCGTGGGCAAAGTCATTGCCATCCCCGCCGCGCAGGGTGTCGTCGCCGGAGCTTCCGGCAATCATGTCATTGCCGCTGCCGCCGTTCACCACATCGTCGCCCATGTCGGGCATGATGCTGTCTACGCCGTCATTTCCGTAAAGCGTGTCGTCGCCCCATCCACCGTAGATGTGGTCGTCGCCTTTGCCGCCTCGGATGACGTCGTTTCCAAGCTCGCCTTCGAGTTTGTCGTTGCCGTCGTTTCCGTAAATGCTGTCATTTCCGGATCCGCCCTTGATGGTGTCGCGGTCTGCGCCACCGTCGATAAAGTCGCTGTCGCTGCCGCCGTCGATATCGTCCCAGCCGGATCCGCCAAAGATTTGGTCGTACCCGGAGCGGCCCTTGATGGTGTCGCCGTCGGCGCCGCCGTGAATCACATCGTCGCCGCTGCCGCCGTCGATGTCGTCCCAGCCTTCTTCGCCTTCGATGTAGTCGAAGCCGGATCCGCCGTTGATCTTGTCGTTGCCGGATCCGCCGAAGACAGCGTCCGCGCCGCCACGAGCAAGAATGCAGTCGTCGCCACCGAAGCCATCAATGTAGTTGTCTAGGTTGTTGCCAATCAGTAGGTCGCGACCTTCGGTGCCGAGAATCGGGTCCGTGGAGCTGGCGCTGGCCACGTGGACGTGGTCGTAGTAGTTGGCGGTGTGTCCGCAGCCAGAGATCGACTGGAGCTCTGAAAGTGCAACCATGAGGCCGGGGACGGGGTCGCCGCCGGTACTGCCGCCAAACCATGCCAATTCTGCTTCCAGGGCAACGATGGAGTCGTTGCCGCAGGTGTCGTATTGGTCCACGGAGACGTTGTCGGCGGGGGCACATTCACCGTAACCAAGGGTGGGGTCTTCGCCGATGTCCTTGGTGGTGGGGGAGGGTGCGCCCTTTTGGATTTCTGTAACCCATGCACGGGTTTCCACGGAGAGTTCACTGGCGATTTCCTTTGCAGTTTCGGCCATCACTTCGGCGCGAGCCAACTCTGCATCGGCATGCAGGGATTCAACGTCGACGGTGGAACAATCGATCGCAGGTCCGCAGATGATGTCTGTTGATACTGCCGTCGCTTGCGCTACGAACGCAAGGACGAGTATACATGCCAGGGCTTGGCGCCGGAATGACATGAAATCCGGCAAAAATGGAGCTTCAAAGGGGGTTGGCGTCGCTTCATTACCTGCCTTGAAAATCTTTTAAATTCACCTTCTCGGGCAAGTTTGCATCGCTTGGGGGTTGGCTGCTTCAAAACCCTTGTTTATTGGCTAGTTTTTTGCTTAATTTTGGAAAAAATGAACACATGAGGGCCGGAAAGAAAATTGCGCCGAGGTGCAAGCATCTGCCCGTTTGGCGGCGATCACCCAAGTTCGGCAGGTGAGGGGGAGGGGGAGAAGGGGGCCCTTGAATTGGGATCTAGGGAATTGGGTGCGGCCTCGCTCTAGGTGCACGAGGTTTTGGACTCAATATCGTAGCAGCGGTCCCAGCCGCAGCCGCCGTGTCAGTAGTCCTTACCGCTGCCGCCATACAGGTAGTCGTTGCCTAATTCTACGTACAGGTAGTCGTTGCCGGCATCGCCGAATAGCCAATCACGTCCCAACCCACCACTGATGATGTCGTCTCCAAGACCGCCAAGGACAATGTCACTTCCCCAGCCGCTGTCGATTTCGTCATTGCCGTCGTTGCCTGAGATGAAGTCGTCGCCTGGGCCGCCTTCGATATGGTCATGGCCGCCGCCGCCATCGGCCCGTAACGTCGTTTCACCTCTCCCGGCCCTTGCCTATACGTCTTGTGCGGCCGCAGCTGAAGCATAAATCATGAGAAACAAGCGACTCCCAGCGCGGCCTCCAAGGCATCCTTGTCGTGCCTCCACCATGGACGGACTCAGCCAGTTTGCCCTTGACTGGAATGCGGGGCGCCAACGCCGCCGAAGCCAACGACGGCGCCGAATCAGTGTGCGCAGCCGGCCGAGGCGAAATTCATGAATGCGCGACGCCAACGGCTCCTCAAGCACCTCCAAGCAGGCCGCCCCGTCCGCATCGAAAACTTGGTCACGGCGTCGGCGGACCCCGCCATGCTCGTGGGATTGGCCCTCGATCTTCGCTCACTTCAGGAGGAAGGCCTCATCCAGCCGACACCTTACGGTTGGCTATGGACCGGGCCATCTCAATAGAATATAGCAAAAACGGGGGCCAATCCTATGCCCAGGCCCGGAGCCTGCACGCATGAGCCCCATGAAACCGCTCCAACTTCTTGCAACGACTGCCTTGATCGCCGTAGCATTCTCCGGTTGCACTAGCTCCGAGACCCTCTACCAAGCCGGTAGCAGCACCGTCTTGCCCCTGGCAGAAATCTGGGCCGAAGACTGGGGTGTCGCCAACAAGGTGCAAATCAATGTGGCCGGCGGCGGCAGTGGCGCTGGTGCCAGCGGACTCTGCGCCGGAGAATTGGATCTTGGCGACATGAGTCGCGCCATGAAGGAATCCGAAAAGGAAACCTGCCGCGCCAACGGCATCAGCCCCATCGAATGGCGAATTGCCTTCGACGGCGTGAGCGTCGTGGTGAGCAACAAGAATACCTACATCGACGACCTCTCCGTGGACGACCTCTCGGCCATTTTCGCCGGCACCGTCCGCACCTGGGACCAAGTAAACCCTGAGTACCCATCCACCGACATTCACCTGTGCTACCCCGACAGCGACTCGGGCACTTACGAATACTTCAACGAAGAAATTCTTGGCGAAGGGGTCCACCCCCGCACCGGCAACGGCGTCCAACAAAGCCCCGATGACAACATCATCGTCAGCTGCCTCGGCTCCGACAAGAACGCCATCGGCTACTTCGGATACGCCTACTACCTCGAAAACAAGAACACGCTCTCCATTGTGTCTGTGAACGGAATCGCCCCCACGGCCACCACCATCGCCGACGGCAGCTACTCGCCGCTAAGCCGCCCGATTTACATCTACACCGATGGAGTTCCGGCTTCCGGCAGCACCCTGTACCAGTACCTGGACTACGTGTTCTCCGATGGCCAAGCCCTGGTCTCCTCCGTGGGCTACGTCCCCCTCGACGACGGCACCCTCGGTGAAATGCGGGCCCAGCTCGCCTAATCTGGGTCCCGATCACTTTCCCTACTTTCCCTATGGAATCAATAGATTCTATACCCAAGCGCCAAACCCCAACCCTTCTGGAATGATTCCGTGACGCGACCAGCACCCCAACCCTCCGCCGCCCCCCGCAGCACCGGAGATTGGAGCATCACTCGTCGCGCCAAAATCAA
>JBFJXT010000073.1:0-9246 GCA_041623015.1 Thermoplasmatota archaeon
CGAGCGAGCCAATTCCAGGCCTGAGGCTAGGTCTGGGCAGGCTTCAGCGGCCACCAATCCGAAGGCGACATTGAGGGCAACGGTGTCCAAATGGGCCGGAGCCGCCGTGCCCTCCAGCACAGATCGAAGCACCGACGCGGCGTCTTCGGCGGGCACGGCGGCAATCTCTTCGGGTGTGCATCGGGCGATGCCAAGCGTTTGCGGGTCAAGTTGTTCCATGGGGCCAGCTTGGCCATTTTGGATGCGAACAAAGGTGATCATGCCACAAGGCGTTGCTTCGTCAAAGCCGGGCAAGCCATCGGGGTCGTGGCCGTGGAGCACGAAGCCGCTTTTGCAGCCTAGCTTGGCGAGCGCTTCAGCCATGAGGGCCACCAAGGTTGGATCATAGACGCCAAGCACTTGGTGCGTAGCGCCGGCGGGATTGGTCAGGGGGCCGAGCAAGTTGAACACGGTCTTGATGCCGAGGGCTTTGCGCACGGGCCCGGCGTGTCGCATGGCGGGATGGAGTGTGGGTGCAAACAGGAACGCGATGCCGGCTTTGGACAGGGTTGCTTGCACTTGGTCTGGCGATTGTGCTAGATTGGCTCCTGCGCGCTCGAGCACATCGGCAGATCCACTGGGCCGAGTCACGCTTCGGTTGCCGTGCTTGGCCACGGTGACTTCGGTGGCAAGAACGAATGCTGCGGCGGTGCTGATATTGAATGTCTTGAGGGGGGCGCCGCCGGTTCCGCAATTATCAAGCACTACGCCGGGCGGAGCTTGGATGGGTTCGGAGTGGTCTCGCATGCTCTGGGCAAATCCAACCAATTCGTCCACGCTGGGACCCTTAGCACGAAGGGCGGTGACGATGGCGGCGAGCCGTTCGGGACCAAGTTCACCGGTGAGAATGAGATTCATGAGCGCCTGTGCCTCTTGAGTGCTCAAATTGTATCCGCCCAGCATGGCGTCAAGGATTGTGGCAAATGCTTCAGTCATGTACAAGCCTCCACGAAGTGTTGGATGATGCGTGGACCGTCTGGGGTGAGGATCGATTCTGGGTGAAATTGCACGCCAAGCCAGGGTTTTGTTCGGTGGGCCATCGCCATCAAGGTGCCATCTGGGGTGGAGCCGAGGGATTGCCATTCGGCGGGAAGACTCGGGGCGTCAACCGCAAGGCTGTGATAGCGGCCAACCGGCAGCGGGTTGGGCAAGTCTTTGAGCCACGGATGGGAACTTATGGTGGCGGTGTCTGCTTCTCCGTGGACAAGACTGGGCGCGGGGACCACGGAGCCGCCGGTGTGGTGGGCCATGCCTTGCATCCCGAGGCAGACGCCAAGCATCGGCACAGGCAATGGGGCTTGAATCAAGTCCGCACAGACACCAAAGTCCCTGGGGTTTGCAGGATTTCCTGGGCCTGGGCTCAATACAATGCCATCCGGAGACAATGCGGCGATTCCGTCGCGGTCCCGTGCGTCGTTTCGAATCGTGGTGGTATGAGCGCCGGCTTCTTCGAGGGCGTGCACCAAGTTGTACGTGAATGAGTCGTAATTGTCAATCACCACGATGTGGGGTCGATGGGTCATGGATTCACCTTCGCAACAAGTTCTTGGGGCAAGATGGCACCAAAGGTGGCAAGGCCATCCAGGAGGGTGCTTGCCTTGTGTCGCGTCTCCATGAATTCAGACGTAGGGTCGCTTCGGTGAACGATTCCGGCGCCTGCTTGGACGGTGAGTGTGGGGCCTTCTCGGCTGAGGCTGCGAATGGCGATGGCGCTGTCGAAGTCACCATTGAAACTGAGGTATGCAACGCACCCAGCGTAGGGCCCTCGTGGGGTTGTTTCGAGGCGATCGATGTGTTCCAGTGCACGCACTTTGGGAGCACCGCTTACGGTGCCAGCGGGGAAAACTGCGGCCAAGGCGTCAAGGGCGTCTTTTTGGGGCTGTAAGTGGCCAACCACGTGGCTCACCATGTGTTGAACTGAGCGGAAGCGATGCACTTCTTGGAACGCCTTGACGCGGACGGTGCCGGGGGCGCAGACCCGTGACAGGTCGTTTCGAGCAAGATCCACCAGCATGGCGTGCTCGGCGGTTTCCTTGCGGTCCTTGACGAGGTCGGCACCGGCAGCGGCATCAGTGGCTTCATCGCCAGTGACGGGCCGGGTTCCAGCAATGGGGAATGTCTCCACTTTCCCTTGGCGCACCCGCACGAGCATTTCGGGGCTGGCTCCTACGAGTTCTCGGTCTCCAAATCGCAAGTGGTAGAGGTAGGGCACGGCGGCGGCGTCTCGAAGCCAATCGTAGAGTCTTGTGAGGGGTCCTGTGTGGTTGGCGGTGTAGGCGCGGGAGAGAACAATTTGGAACGCTTCTCCGGCTCGAATTTGCTGTTGTACATCCAACACGGCGGCTTCAAACGTCGGTTGATCGACGCTAGCAATGAGTCCGTCGACGTGAAACTGCGCGTCCGGGGGATTCGAGTCGAGGGCTGCTTGAAGCGCCTCCAATCGATCTTCGCCTCGGCTCACATACGTGCAGGTGCCGTCATGGTGGTCGTAGACGAGGCCGTCGAGGTACAAGCCGAACAGGGCGCGGGGCCATGATTCTGGCTTTTCTGATTCTAGACTCGGTTCAAGGAAGCGAACAAAATCGTGGCCAAGGCTCCCCACGAGGCCGCCAACAAAGGGAGATTCTTGGTCCTCCGTGTGGTAGAATGCCTGAATTCGCCGCAGATATTCGAGGGGGTTTTGGTCTCGGCTCGGGGCGGGAAGAGCACCCTGCACCTGGAGGCCACTTTTGTCGAGGGTTACGAGGCCAGCGGGGGCGAATCCCACGAAACTGTAGCGAGCCAATCGCTCAGGGCCTTCCCTGGATTCTAGGATGAACGTGGTCTCAAAAGTTGCCGCCAATCGGGCGTGCGCGATGTGCGCCGGGGGTGCTTGGGGCAACAATCGCCGTAACAACAAGAATGGGGAGTGTTGCGCAAACATAAGCATTGCCGGACACATTAGAACGGTTGGTGGGTGGCTTGAATCAGGTTTCTTCGGGGGCGAATAGGAAGAATGCGGCCGAGGGCCGGCACGACGCGTTCAAGTTCCCGGCCGACTCCCATGCCCTGTTGCCCGACAACAACCCCGTGGTCTTGGTTCACGGAATCCTTGGCCAACGGCACCTGTACTGGAACGTGTTCAAGCACCGCCTGCGCTCCGATGGCTTCCGATACCACGACTGCATCCTGCCCTATGGCATGCTTGGCGACATGCGCATCGCCGCGCAATACCTCAAAGACAAGGTGGATGCTTGCCTTCGACACGATGATTCTACCAAAGTGTCTCTCGTCTGCCACAGCGCCGGGGGCCTCGTTGCCAGGTATTATCTCATGTACCTCGGTGGCAACAAGCACGTAGATCGCGTGGTTTTCCTGGGTTCGCCGCATCAAGGCACCTACTTCTCCTACTTGCTTGGAATGCCAATGCTCTTGCAAATCGCCAAGCAAGCTCGCCCCGGCAGCCACTTCTTGGAAGAAATCAATGGCCCTGGCGCCGTGATGCATGGTGTGGTCTTCTACAACCTCTGGTCGCCGATTGATGGCGTAGTGATTCCAAGTCACAACAGCAAATTGGCCGGCAGCAAATCCTTCAAAGTCCCCTTCACCACCCACTGGGGTTTCCTCTGGCGCACCGATGTCTACGACTTGGTGCATCAATGCTTGACCAAGGAAACCTGAAAGAGCGTGCCGGGGCAAGTTGAATCGAAGCTCTGGCCTCGGCGCCGGGCTCTAGAATAGGTATGGGTGGCCGCGTTCCTTTTGCAAGGTGCGAAGGGCGTCCTGAATCGTGTCCCGAGTGGATTCTGCCACTTCATGCACGAATCCTCGATTCAACACGTCCTCGGGCCCTTTGCCGTCCAGGTCGACTGGCGGCATGAATCGAATGCGCCACTTTACTGGCTTTGGCAAAATATTGCGTGGGATCGGAAGGCCGCCCCGCATGCGAAGCAGGTCATCATATCCTTCCACGCGAACGCCCACGGGATTGCTCTCGGCGCCCCCAAGAATCGCCACCGGAATCACGGGAACACCCGATTCTAGCGCCACGCGAACAAAGCCTCGGGCAAACGCCTCCAAGGTGTAATCGCTGCCTGGCTTGAACGCGCCCCGCTCACCTTCTGGAAACATCATCACCAATTCGCCCGCAGCCAGACGCTCGCGCATCGCATCCTTGCCAACGGGGACAATGCCGCACTTGGTTGCAAACTCCCGAGTCGCCTTCGCCTTGAACCATGCTTCATGGGCCATGCCGCGAACCATGCGGCCCGTTTCCTCGTACACGGTCAAGGCGGTGAGGGCGTAATCGAGCCCCAGCCAACCAGTGTGATTGCACACCAAAATGGCAGGGCCCTCACGAGGCACATGCTCCATGCCGCTGAACTTGAGTCGGGTGTAGTACCGAATGGATTTGAACCACGGAACCAGCTTCTCCACAAAGCCAACATCAAGCCCGTCAGGGGCGGCGGAGACCTCCGAGTTATCCAAGCAACGGTGCCACTGCGGCCTTGGCTGAAAACCTACGCACCCCAAATGGCCGGCCGGGCCGGTTGATAGGATTGAAACGGGAGGGCTCCTTCGGCTCCTTGTTTCATGGTGGAGATCCTTCTCGATTCGATCCCGAGTCCCGCATCCGCTGCCGACCAAGATGCCGCTTGGGCGGAGATGGTGCGAGGCCCGCTCAGCGCCGATGACGTGCCCTTTGACACCCACTGGAGCGTCTACCGGCACATCTACGCAAACCGCCGCCCCGAGGATGGTCCACCTCTTGCTTGGACGCCCACACAGGAATGCATTGCCAACGCCAACCTATCCCGGCTCGGGCAAACCGTGGGACAAACGGACATGGCGAGCTTGCACGCATGGAGCACCGCAAACCGAGCCGAATTCTGGGGCGCAGCCTTTGAACAAATGGGTGCCCCCTTCCAAACGCCTCCTACCCAAATCTTGGACGAATCGGAAGGCGCTGAGTCACCCAACTGGTTGCCTGGTGCAGAATTGAATGCCGCCGACCTGTGCTTTCAAGCAAATCCCGACACCATCGCCATCGTCACAGGCCGAGAGGGCACCGAAGCGCTCACCACGTGGACCTATGGGGAACTCAAGGCACTGGCCGACCGCGTCAGCCTAGGTCTCTTGGACTCGGGCTTTGATCGCGGCGATGCCATTGCGCTTTACATGCCGATGACAGCCGAGTGCGTCGCGGCGTACCTTGGCATTGTTCAAGCGGGGCTTGCCGTAGTGAGTATCCCCGACAGCTTTGCCCCCGAAGAAGTGGCCACCCGGCTTCGACTCGGCGGCGCCAAGGCCATCATCACGGTCTCCAGTTTCCAGCGAGGTGGAAAAGCGGTCCCCATGGCGCCCAAGGCGCTCGAAGCCAGTGAACAAACCCCTGGTGCCCCCGCCTGCATCGTCATCGGCGATGTGAGCAACACCGAGCTGCGCTACCACGATCTTGCCTGGGATGATTTTCTAGGCCTTGCAAAACCGTTTGCGGCCCGCGCCATGGCGCCTCAAGATGTGAGCAACATCCTGTTTTCATCAGGAACCACCGGAGAGCCCAAGGCGATTCCATGGACCCACCTGACGCCTCTCAAGTGCGCCGTGGATGGACACTTGCACCAAGACATTCACCCGGAAGACGTGGTTGCTTGGCCCACTAACATTGGCTGGATGATGGGTCCTTGGCTCATCTACGCAAGCCTTGGCAACCGGGCGGCCATGGCACTCTGGGAAGGTGCCCCCGTGGGTGAAGCGTTCATGAATTTCCTGCACGCTGCCAAAGTCTCGGTGCTTGGCGTCGTGCCCTCCATCGTTCGCGCTTGGAGTGTTCACGGAGTCCAACCGGGCCGTCTCCCTCTGGTGCGCGTCTACAGCTCCACGGGAGAAGCCAGCAACCCCTTCGACTACCTCTACCTCATGAGCCTCAGCGGATACCGAGCACCCATCATCGAATACTGTGGCGGCACCGAAATTGGCGGCGGACACCTGACGGGCTCCGTGATTCAACCGGCATCACCCGCAACCTTCTCCACGCCCGCCATGGGCATCGACTTCGTACTCCTGGACGACCAAGACGCCCTCGTGGAAGGCCCCGGTATGGGTCAGATTTACTTGCTGCCGCCAAGCATCGGATTGTCGCAGCGCCTCCTCAATCGAGACCACCATGAGGAATACTACGCTGATTGCCCACCGGGCCTAGGCGGCGCCGTGCTTCGACGACACGGTGATGAAGTAGAACGACTGGCGGGAGGCTTCTACCGTGCCCAAGGCCGCGCCGACGACACCATGAACTTGGGCGGCATCAAGGTCGGCAGCATCGAACTGGAAACCGTCATGAACGGCCACCCAGACATCTCCGAAACCGCCGCCGTAGCCATTCCAATGGAAGGTGGGGGCGCCGATCGGCTCGTTGTGTTCGCGGTTCCTGTAGAAGGAAAACGAGTCAGCCAATTGGACCCCAGTGAGCTGAAGAAAGACCTGCAAGACCGCATCAAACGCCACCTGAATCCCTTGTTCCGAATCCACGACGTGGTGGTGCAAAAGGCACTCCCACGAACGGCCAGCAACAAGGTGATGCGACGAGACCTGCGCGACAGCTACAAGGGCGCATGAGCACCGAACCCGTGCCCGGTCCAGAGGGCGTCGATCCGCAAGTGTTTCACGAAGTCTACCAAGGCGTTGCTCCTTGGGACACGGGCACGCCGCAGCCAGAAATCTTGGCCCTCATCGCTTCTGGCGCCTTCAAAGAAGGGCCAATTCTCGATGTAGGCTGCGGGGCCGGCGTCAACGCCATCGCCCTTGCTCAACTCGCGATGCCGGTGGTCGCCATGGACCTGGTCCCTGAAGCGATCCACCTGGCAAAAGTCCGCGCCGATGCCGCAGGGGTGGCGGTAGAATGGCTGGTGGGCAACGCCTTGGATCTTGCAGAACGGGTCCAAGGGCGACGGTTCCCACATTTGCTGGACTCGGCGGTATTCCATGTGTTTGGAGACGAAGACCGACGGCATTACGTCCATGCGCTTCATGCGGTTGCGGCTCCCGGAGCGCGCTTGGATGTGATTGTATTCAGTGACCAGGAAGCCGGCGGCGGCGGTCCCCGTCGAGTCACTCGCGAAGAATTGGAATCGGCCTTCGAGGATGGCTGGCGCCTACAAGAAATTGTGGCGACTCGTTACGCGCTGCGCACTCGGCCTGCGGGGGCAAAGGCGTGGCGTGCCACATTCATTCGTTCTTAGAATGCGGCGCGGGCAATCCAAAAACTGGCCACCAAGACGGCCAACCAGGTGCCGCTAGCAAGCAGGACGCCTCGATAATCTGCCAGTCGAGAAACCCGGGTTTGGAGCCCTAGGCCAACGAAGGCCAACAGGAACAACGCCGCGTCCAATTGGGCCACACGCGTTAGGATTGATTCGGGAATCGGGCCTTGAGCAAACAGCAGCACCACTAGGAATCCGATGACTTCAGTGGGCACTTTGCTTCGACCCTCTTGCTTGATGAGCAAGCTGGCAAGCAGAACCACGACGGGAAGCAGGGCGACGCGGGTGAGTTTCACAAGCCCCGACATGGCGCCTCCATCGGCGCCTCCTCCAGCAAAACCGGCCGCCACCGCTTGAGGAACCGCGTGCAGAGAAGCACCCGCCCAAGCGCCAAAACCGACGTTTGATAATGGCTCAAGGGTCAATTGAATCAAGGGCAGCAATACCAAGCCCAAGGTTCCCAGAATCGTAACGGCAGCCACGGAAAATGAGGTCTCGTCGTCGTCCGCATCTGCAATCGACCGGCAGGCAGCAATGGCACTGGCGCCACAAATTCCGGTCCCGATGCCCAGCAACAAGGCCTTGGCTCGCGACACACCCAGTGCCCGCCCAAGCAAGATTGCGGTGGCGATGGCAATGAGGATCGAGGTGGCGGCAAGGGTGAGCACTTGGCTCCCGGATTCTTGGAGTGTGCGAATCGGGATTTGCGCAGCGAGCAAGACAATCGCCCACCAGAGGCTCCGTTTTGCCGTTGCCTGAATTCCCGATTGGAGGCCTCCTGGAAGAGGTCGAAGGTTTGCGATGACGAGGCCAAGACCGAGTCCAAATGCGATCGCGCCCGGAGGCCATTGGCCAAGCCACCACGCAACGGCAGCAATGCCAGCAACGAATGCAAAGCCCGGAAGTCGTTGCATCAACCCGGGCTTCACGAAGGGGCCAGGACAGCCTGCGTTCAAGGCTGCATCGACCCACTTCAGAGCCAAGGCGGTCCACTGAGGGGAGCAAAGGAAGGAATTGAGGGAAAGGGAAGGAAAAGGGTTGGAAGAGGAGAATGAGGGAATGGGTGCTAGGCCTAGGCCTCGACGGGGAGGAGTTCAGGCAATGCCATCAGAGGCTCGGCGGTGCGCAGGCTCATGCCGGTGCCAAAGGTGCCGACGAAGGCACGGGTTGCGCCGGGGGCCGTCTTGTTGGAGGCACAGATTTCGTCGCACATGTCCGCGAAAGCAGCCCAGGGGCGGCCTTCGGGGTCGATGGTGATGTCGATGAAATCACCGATACCACCGCAGCGAACGTTCCAGCAATCGCGGGTGCGGTCGATGGGGTCCGACGGGTCGTTGGCGGTGGTGCTGATGACCACCGGGGTTTCCTCAAGGGCGTTGTAGATAGCGCCCATGAAGGCATGGGTTTCCATGTCTACAACGGGGGTATCGAGGCCTTCGGGGTTCATGATTCCAACGTATGCGAAGGCAACCTTGCCTTCTGCGCCTGCGGCGATGGTGGGGCGGCCAGCGTAGGTCAGGTCGGGGTGTCCAACCATCAGTTCGCGGCCCCAGTTGGCGCCGTGGTCGGTGCTGACACTGAGGTAAGGCATGCCGTCGCCACCGATCCAGAATGCGTACATGTTGTCCGCTTCGTCGGCTGCAATGGCAACTTCGTGGCCTTGGACGCCGGTGCTGGCGCTCACAACGCTGCGAGTCCAGGTTAGGCCATCGTCTTCGCTCACGGCCACTTCGGCCACGTTGCATTGACCCTTGGGCAAGTAGACGCGACCGGCGTGGTCGGTGTCAACGTGTCCGTGCAATCCACCGCACAGGCTGGTGGGTGGGTTTTGCGGGTCGACGCCATCCGTGCGGCCTTGCACACCGGGGTAGACCGGAATGAAGGGGCCAAAGCCGATGCCGCCGTTGAGGCTGGAGGCGCAGACGGAGTCACCGACGCGGTTGACGCAGTAGTAGACCATGTTGGGGTA
>JBFJXT010000074.1:0-9224 GCA_041623015.1 Thermoplasmatota archaeon
CCGCTCCACCAGACTAAGCTAAGGTCCCGTTGCGGTTTCGATTGGGGGTTCGGTTATGAGGTCGTCGCTTGGCGTGGCGAGTCTGCGGCCTGTTTTTCCTCGACTGCCGCCGAATTTCGCCTTTTTTGGCTGGTCCGCCCTTCTAGTACCGTGTGGATAATTCGCTTGATTGTTCATGTGTGCGCACCGCTGCCTCGGTCCCGAACTCCTTTCAACTCGCAGCGCGATAGTAATGCTCGTCTCCTGTTTTGGGGACGCATAAGGTGTTCAATGACCCAACAAAGCGTATTCCACTTGGAGCCATTTGCCCGTTTCTTGCACCGCGTGGTGGATTTGAACCGGTTACACAGCCCCGATGATTCCTTGCATGATGCCTTGGCCCTTGATGGCAGTGCCTGGCATGACTTCGTGGAGAAGGCCGGCCAAAACGCGGACGCAGCCGTGGCTGCCCGTAAAGAGTTGGCTGCCATTCACGAAGGATTCCCCGGTGGCGAACCGGTGCATGCCCAGGCGGCATACCTCATTCGTGCATTTTCTGTGGCCAAGCCATTTGCTGAAGCCAACCACCGCACCGGTTGGGACTACATGTCGGAGCTTCTAGAGCACAATGGATTCGCCTTGCTTGCGACCGTCGACGATGGTCGAGGGCTAGGCAACGATGTGTGGGAGCAACTGCGTGAAGTGTACCCCAACGGCGCACAACCAGACATCAAGGTAGCGGATGCGGTGAGCGAATACTTGCACGAGTGGTTCCAGCCCCGCATGGCGCGCACAGGAGCCTCTTAGCAAAACCCCATAGCCCCGTGTCTCTGTGGCCCATCGACTAGGCATGACTGAAACCGTCTTTGACGCCATTGTGCGCGGCGATATCCCCTGCCATAAACTGTACGAGGACGAACGCGTCTTGTGCTTCCTCGATATTCAGCCGTTGACCCGTGGCCATGCCTTGGTGATTCCCAAGCGCGGCGCGCCAAAACTGCAAGACTTGGATCCTGCCGACGCTGCCCAGATTATGGTGGCTGCTCAACGTGTGATTCCGGTTCTCCTTGACGCTGTGGGTGCCTTGGATGCCACATTGGCCATTCACGATGGCCCCACAGCCGGCCAGGAAGTGCCCCATGTGCACTTGCATATCATCCCCCGCAACCAAGGCGATGGCGGCGGCCCAGTCCATTCCTTATTTGCTGCTCGCCCCCACGTGGATGGCGACGAATTGGCCCGCCTTGCCGATGCGGTGCAAGAAGGCATGGACGTGGCGGTGAAATCCTCATGAAGTACTCAGTTCCAGTCGATGTTCGATTCAATGATGTGGATGGCCTTGGCCATGTGAACAACGCCATTTACCTCACGTTCCTCGAACATGCTCGCATGAAGTTCTTCACGGAAGAAGCGGGCAGCACCTCCGAGAAGGACTTCCCATTCATCCTCGCTCATGCGGCCCTAGATTACCGCATCCCAATCAAGATGGGCTCCGAGCTCGTGGTCGTCATGTGGACCAGTCGCATCGGTGGCAAATCATGGGACTTTGATTATGAAATCAAGGACCGCAAGACCCACGCCATTTACGCCACCGGCAAGACAGTGCAAGTGGCCTACGATTACCAGTTGGAGCGCTCGGATATCCTGATGGGCGACCTGAAGGAATTGGTCAAGGCGTTGATGCCGTAGACGAAGGCCACGTGCCAATCGTAGCACAACCTGCCCACAGGAAATTCGTCAATTTTTCGAACCTGTGGATCAGGCCTTGACCCCGGCGCCAGCATGGAATATTGAAGCAATACCACCACGCAGACTAAGTACCGACCCTGCCGGTTGACCATTGAATGGGGAAGCGTGTGGCGTGGACATTGCGATGGTCTTCGGGGCTTGGCCGCCAAAGCGGCTTGCTCACCCTGAATGCCATCGCCATCGTCGCCATCCCATTCCTCTACGGCGTCCGGCCCTGCCAAGGAGCCGCCTGTACGACCCTGTGGGATCGCTTGTTCTTCGTTCCCAATTTGTTGTTCATACCCGCCATCGCTGCCGCATTTTGGCTGTGGGGCTCCTGGCAAGCGCAACGCCGCCACGCACGGTTTGAGCGGCGATTGTTTGCATCCATGGAGGCCCAGGAAGTGCCGGAGATTCCCCCCGGTCATGTGCGCCCGCCTGGACTGGAGCGAGATTTAGCGCGTCGAACCCTGCGATGGACTGCCTTTGGTGCCTTGCTTGCAAGTATTGGGTTGACGTTGCTTGGCGGCTGGAATGGCATTGGCCGTAGACGCTGTGACCCAGTCAATTTCTCCTGGGAAACCGGCATTCCCCCATGCGCCACCGCAAGCGAATGGGTGGATGCGCTCGTGGCGTTTCAGGTATGGGGCTTTGCGGCGTTCTCTTTTTTGGCGGCACTGGTCTTGTTGCAACGGGTACGACGGTACCGAGAGCCGCGACCCGGAGGCGTCCGCAGAAAACTAGGAAGAACCGCTAAACTTGGATGATAATTCAAGATTTATTTAAATAGGTCGTTATTCTGGCGTTTTTATGCGTTTGACACTTGTAATTCTATTGGCCACGGCTCTTGCAGGATGCACTGACCAGAGTGAAGTTTCCAATTTGGATACAAAGCCTGGAGCCGATTCTGGACCAACCAATGGTACCGGCGACTCCGCCACAGACACGAAGGAAAGCGCCACCGCCAACCGGGCCGCACCCCCGGAACCCAGCGTGCAAAACCTGCGCTATACGCAAGCAGCGGGTGCAGACGGCTACGTCCACCGAGGCGAAGACATCGAGTTCTTGGTCTCGCAAGGTACCCCATGGGTCGTCGAATGGAATTGGGACGCCACCGAAGCGACACTGGCCGAAGTCGAATTTCGGCTGACCATCAATGGCACCGATTACGACGTGGATGGCCCACCGCCGTTGCGCATCGCATTCCCCTCGGGAACTGACGCGGAAAGAGTCGACGTGTACGCAAACGGCCGACCCGTGTTCGTGAACCTCGACGCCCAGATGTACGTCAGCAGCTTCGAACAAGGCGAATATGACCCAACTTGGTCCGCCTTGCCGTAATCCATTCAAGTAGCCCTTCCTCGTCCCCCGCGTCGTGGGAGCGGAAACGGGAGACCGCGTGTGCGTGAAGACGGGCGACGGCGCCAGCTTTGAAGGCATCTTGATGCCGCGCCACGGCTTTAGCGGCGAAGACATTTGGACCGTCAAATTGGACAATGGCTACAACATTGGCTTGCAGTCCAATGGCGCTTCCATGGAGTTAGTAGAGAAGGCCGTCAAGCGCGACGTTCAACTCCACTCCCCCAAGGAAGACCCCACAAAGCCGACCATTGCTATTCTTGGCACCGGCGGCACCATTGCCAGCTTCGTCGATTACCGCACCGGAGGCGTTTACCCTGCCACCAAACCCGAAGAACTGGCCGCCGCAGCACCCGAAGTCTTCGACGTGTGCAATGTTCGCGCCGAAGTGATCTTCCAAATGTTTTCGGAAGACATGCAGCCCGAGCACTGGTCTGCCATGGCCGAACGCGCAGCCTGGCACCTCAACAACGGTTGCACCGGCGTGGTCATCGCCCACGGCACCGATACCCTCCACTACAGTAGCGCCGCCTTGAGCTTCTGCCTCGACGACCTTACCGGCCCCGTCGTATTCGTTGGCAGTCAGCGCAGCAGCGACCGACCCAGCAGCGATGCGGGATTGAACCTCGTGGCCGCAGCCCGCGTGGCCGCCGATGGAGGTGTTGGCGAAGTGGTGGTTTGCATGCACGAATCCAGCGACGACGACCGCATCAGCATCCACCGAGGCACCCGAGTGCGCAAAATGCACACGAGTCGCCGCGACGCTTTCCAAAGCATCAACGTGGAACCCCTGGGCTACGTTGAGGGCGACTCGGTCCAATTCACGCAACCCATTCGTGCCCCTGTGGCTGGCCCGACCCGCTGCGACGCCACCTGGGACGAAGAAGTGAGCATGATTCTCAGTTACCCCGGCTTGTGGCCGGAACACATTGAAGACGTGGTTCGAAAAGCCACCGTCATCGTCGGCACCGGCTTGGGCCACATTGCTCGTCGCTGTCTGCCGGGAATTGAGTCGGTCATCAAGCACGGCGCCCATGTGGTCATGGCGAGTCAGTGCATCCACGGCCGCACCAACATGAACGTCTACAGCACCGGCCGCGACTTGCTGAAGATGGGCGTGATGCCCGCCGATGACATGCTGCCCGAAGTGGCCTACATCAAGATGATGTGGATTCTTGGCCACACCACCGACAGCGACGAAGTTCACCGCCTCTTCGAATCCAACCTCGTGGGTGAACGAGGCAGCGCCACCAGCGTCCTTGCCTTTGGCCACAACAAATCTTCCAAGGAGGCCACGGCGTGAGCACCCTCAGCGGCGCCGACGCGAAGGCACTTGCCACCGAAGGCAGCCTCGACTACGGGGCCCTCAAATTCCTCTGTGGACTTGAAATTCACCAACAACTGGACACCCGCAAGTTGTTCAGCCCGATGCCAAGCGGAGTCATCGACCCGGATGAAGTGGCCAAGCGAAGCGTCGCTCGTTACGACCGGCGGCTTCGGGCCACTCAGTCCGAAATGGGCGATGTGGATGCAGCCGCCATCGCCGAAGCCAAGCGCCGGCGAAGTTTCCAATACCTTGCCATCGATGGCCTCTCCAGTCTGGTTGAAACGGACGAAGAGCCCCCACATCCGATGAGCGAGGACGCCATGGATGTGGCCCTGCAATACGCGGGATTGCTTGGCGCCCGGCCAGCTGATGAAGTGCACGTGATGCGCAAGACCGTCATTGACGGCAGCAACACCAGTGGTTTCCAACGCACCGCCCTCGTTGCCACCGGCGGCACAGTCGATCCAGAAGGCGGCCCCGAGGTGGGCATTTGGACCCTCGCCTTGGAAGAAGACAGCGCGCGCAAATTGGACGACAAAGGCGCCGTCACCACATACACCTTGGATCGCCTCGGTGTGCCGCTGATTGAAGTGGCCACGGGACCCCACTGCAAGGACCCCAAGCATGCTCAAGCCACCGCAGCCAGGCTCGGCGCGCTCCTACGTGCCACTGGAAAAGTGCGCCGTGGCCTTGGCACCATTCGCCAGGACCTGAATGTCAGCGTGGGGGTTGGCGACCGCGTGGAAATCAAGGGCTGCCAAGATCTTCGCGCCGTTCCTCGCGTCATCGAAGGCGAAGTGCGACGACAACTCTGGCTCCATTACATCAAAGAAACACTCCTGGAGCGCGGGTTCACCGCCGAGCACATCGGCACCCCAACCGATGTCACCGAGGCGTTTGCCAACACGGAAGCCAAACTCGTGGCCAAGGCACTCAAGCAAAAGAGCAAGGTGCTCGCTTTGCCCCTTGGACTCTGGGCGGGCCTCATCCAAGGCGCCACCAAGGACGGACCCCGCATGGGCCTCGAATTTGCAGCCCACGCCAAGATCGCTGCGGGCGTCAAGGGTGTCTTCCACAGCGACGAATTACCAGCATACGGAATCACCGACGACGAAGTGGCAGCCATCCGATCCACCCTGGGTGTCGGCGAACAAGATGCATTTGTGCTCTGTGTGGAGCGCCGCGCCGTAGCCGAGCGTGCCTTGCTGGCCGTGGCCGAACGCGCCCGCGCCGCCATCGGTGCACCTCCCGAGGAAGTGCGCGTGGCACACCCTGACGATTCAACCCGCTACATGCGCCCGCTGCCGGGTGCAGCCCGCATGTACCCTGAAACCGATGTTCCGCCCATTCGCCTCACCCGCGAACACTGGGCGGACGTTCTTGGAAACCTCCCGGCAAAGCCCGAAGAACGCGTGGCAGCCATCACTCAATCGCACGGTTTGAGCAAAGACCTCGCCGTGCAATTGGTGCGAGACGACCGCGATGGCGACTTGCTTGCCCTCGTGGATCAAGGCGTCGAAGCTGGCTTGGCGGCTCGAGTGTTGACCCAAGTGCTTCCTGAGTCTAAGGACCCGGCGCGAATGCTCCAAGTGCTTCCCGAAGTGGCCACCGCCCTTGCTGCTGGCAAATTTGCCAAAGAAGCAGTCCCAGATGTCTTGATGGCACTGGATGCGGATGCCAAGCGCACCCTGGACGACGCCATCGAATCCACCGGCTCTGCCGCTGCAGGCGACGATGAAGTGACCGCCATCATCGAAGGCGTCGTAGCCAGTCGCGTGGACTTTGTCAAGGAACGAGGCATGGCCTCCATGGGACCGCTCATGGGCCCCGTCATGGCGGAACTTCGCGGCAAAGCCGATGGCGCCGTCATTTCTGCCAAGCTCAAGCAAGCCATCGAGAAGGTCCTGAGTTGATTCTCGTGGGCTCGCTCGTCCTCTCCAGCAAAAGCCCCCGGCGCCACGTCCTGCTTCGATACCTCGTTGAGGACTTTCAGGTGCAGGCCACAGATGTGGAGGAGATCGCACCCCGCGCCCTACCGGTGCACGAAGCACTGGAAGTGATTTCTCGAAAGAAGGCCCTCGCCACCAGTGTCAAGCGACCCGACGACTGGATCCTTGCCGCAGACACCGTCGTGGTGCACCTAGGGCAACTGATTGGCAAAGCGCGAAGCCCCGAAGAGGCACGATCACGCTTGCGGGCCTTGTCTGGCGAAACCCATGAAGTGGTCACCGGAATGGCGTTGGCGCGCGGCGAGCGATGCGTAGACGCCGAATCCGTCACCACCAAGGTACGATTTGATCCACTCCCAGAAGCGCTCATCTACGCTTACGTGCGCAGCGAAGCTTGGGTGGGCAAAGCGGGCGGCTACGGCATCCAAGACGCCATGCTCGCCCCTTACATTCACCTTGAATCGGGGCCCTGGAGCAACGTGGTCGGCTTGCCGCTCGATGCAACGAAGGAGTTGCTTGAGCGCAATGGACTCCCCTGCAAAGAAGCCCCAGATGACACCTGGTTGCGAGACCACAATCCCTTTGATTCCCTGCCTACCTGATTCTGCGTGCGCATCCTTTCGATCGCTCTTTTGCTGGTCCCCATGCTCGCTGGCTGCCTTGCCTTGGGCGGCGACGATGCGGGGCCGGATTTTACTGGCATTTCCCAATCTATTGAATCCAAGGCGTCGCGCGTCCTGATCCAGGAGCATGACCACTATGATGCCTCCAGGCACTTGGGCAGCGCCAACATTCAATTTGTTGGATACGGAAACGGCGTGGACGGCAGCGGTGATCCAGACCGAATTCCGGCTGGCATGATTTACAATGAGTTTGCCATCACGGACCGTTACGCGTACTTGTCGCGCGCCAGCATCCCGGCTGATTTGGCGTCTGCACCGATTCCTTGTGGCGGCATTCCAGACCCTGAACGAGTGGAGCGCCAAGGCGGCTTCGTCATCCTGAATATCCAAGATGACCCGACAAAACCGATGCCCGTTGGCCAGTACGCGGCGCCGGGCGGCAGCGACATTGAAGTGGACGCCGGAGGCGATTACGTTTACTTCTCTGCACAACGCAACTGTCCCACCGAAGTGGCGGGCGTGCTTGCCGATTCTGAAAGCCCCGACGCGGCGTTGGTTCGCGGCATTCACATTGTGGATGTGTCCGATCCAGCCAATCCTGTGCGGGTTGCGTTCGAGCCTTTGCCCGTCAATGGCCCCCACACCATTACCTACTTCCAGGACGAACAAGGCGCCGAATACCTCAGCGCTCAGACGTACGATTTGATCATCGGCCCCGAGGGTGAACTCATCACGGCGCTGCCTGGCACCCAGCAGATGTTGGTGTACCAAATCGTTCGCGGCCCCCAAAGCAGCGACCCGAGCTTGATGCCGGTTGCTCGGTTCCAAATTACCCAAAGCAGCGGAGACAAGTTGTTCATCCCCCACGACGCCATCCCCCAGCGCCACCCCATCACGGGCGGCTGGTATCTCTATGTGGCCTACTGGGACAAGGGCGTGCAAATTGTAGATCTCGGGCCCCTCACGGACCTAGAGTCTCCCCTGGTGACGGACAGCATCGAGCTTCAGAGCATTGGCCAGTGGACTGAATTTAGCCCCAGTGCCCGCAACAACATCCACCAGGTGCGCGCCTTCGATCAACTCATCGCTGGCAAGCACATCACTGTGGCGGAGCCTGAAATTATCAGTGCCGACGAAACCGGCGTGATCACGTTCCTCGACACATCTAATCCCGAGCACATCCAACGGGCAGGCAACCCGAGCGTGTGGCGTCTTCCTGCTGATTTGGTCACTGGCGCCGAGGTGCCCTTTGACTTCAGCCCACACAACTTTGACCTGTGGGATGGAAAGGTCGCCTTGGCACACAATCACGCGGGCATTTGGGTCATCGATGCAAGCACCCAGGAGAACCTGGACAACCCCAAGAGTGTCGGGTTTTATGCCTCAGTACACAGCCGAACCGATGCCCCGACCCTTCAGCCCTGGTTCTGGGGCGTGTACGAGCACAACGGTTTGCTGTACGCCGTGGACGAGAGCTCCGGGTTGTACATTCTCGAATACACCGGGCCTTGAATCCGAACGACCCGGTAAAGAAGGCGGCCAAACTGGACCCCCTATGCAGACCCTCCCTCCCGTGTCAGTGCGTTGGCTCGTGGCGGCAAACGTGGTGTGGCTCGCTGCGGGCTTACTCGCTTACTGGACAACGATGCCCATGATGCTTGGAGCCGCCTTGGCGGCTGCGGTGGCATTGCCCGGTTTGTTGATTCTGCGCGCCTCGGGCGACGACTTGACCCGGTTGTGGATGGATCGCGCCGTGAGCGCTTCCGTTGGGACCCTGGTTCTGCTGCTGGTGCTTGCTGCACTTCCCTTGATGACCCTAGAAGATGGTGGCGAGCTTTGGACCACCCGTGGGTACTGGGTGCTGACACTGCTGGTGGCCAATGGCGGCTTCTTGCTCATGAACGCCGCAGCGCTTCTTGGCGCCGGCGCGAAGGACGCAAAGACTGACGTGCGCACCTACACCATCTTCCACGTGGGCCTGCTTGTAGTCGCCCTGTACTTCCTGTTGCAAGTGGACGACGCGATGACCGTCTACTCCATTGGTAGCCGAGAGATGGCGGCCTTCGATTTGCGCATGGCTCCGGTTCTGGCGGCGGTTCCGGGCGTCACGTGGGCTCTTGGCTTCTGGCGCCTTGGCCCCTCAGCCTCCGCGCAGGCAGCTGAGTCCGCCTAGATCGCCTAGGCCCCTCCGGCGGGCCCCTTGACCCCCTTAGTTTGGCATCGGCAGCACATCAGCAGCCATGGGCGCACTGCCGGGGC
>JBFJXT010000075.1:0-9117 GCA_041623015.1 Thermoplasmatota archaeon
GCCACGCCGCGTTAATCCGTGGAGGATGCCCTAGACAATGTGCGTGGTTGGGCTCAGTGCAGAAACCTCCCAGCGATTACTGAATGAACGGCAGCTCAAACGTCGAGTGGCCCGTGAACTCCACCGAGTAGGGAGTGGCAGCCGTCAGGAGGGGCAGGTAGGCACTGGGGTCGTTTGCGGAGATTTTGAGCAGGAGCCGGTCGCCGCTTTGGATGGTTGCCTTGGTCCAGTCGAGGGGGATACTGACTGATCCATCATTGTCGGCGGTTTCACCGTCAATGGAGGCGTAGGCGCCACGAGCCAAGAGGCGGCTCGATTCGCTGCCTTCGTCATCCAATACGTGGAACAAGCTGGCCACCACTTGGAAGTCGGTGGCGTTGCTGTCGGGGTGAATGTCTAGGGTCAACTGGGGAGCGCCCAGAAGCACCGTGCTCTGAGTGAACGCCTTGGTGGTGAAGAACACCGCCGTGGGGTCGTCGCCTTCAAAGCGCAGTTGGTGGGGCATGGCGTTGTAGCTCATGGCCGCTTGATCCCAGAGAATCGTGGGCTCAGCCAGGGGGTTGGCGAGGACGCGCTGATCCACGGCGAACACGGCGTTGTTGTCAAATTGCACGAGGTCTGGTTCGCGCAAGTGGTACACCGTTGCTTGGTCCTCGGCCATTTCCAGAGCGTCGCGGTCGAAGGCGAGCACCGGGTTGTTGCTGTCTGCGTCGGCGGTTTCCAGGAATGGCCACATGTCGACGCCCACGTCATCGCCCAGCAGGAAGAACTTGAACCAGTCGAGGGTGCGATCCCAGCAGGTTTCGTTGTAGACGCCGTGGCCCCCGGTGTGCACGTAGGCGCGGGTGAATCCGCCAGCGCCAAGCAGCGCTTCATGGAATTGCGGGAAGAGCGTTTCTTGGAGGCCCTGGCACAAGAAGAGTGGCTTGGTGACGCCACCCATGAGGGTCCGGGTGCTGCGAGCATCCATTTGGGTCTCCATTTCTCCGAGGTTTTGGCGAAGGGCTGCGTCTTGCATCCACTTCACGACGATAGGGTGAACGTTGCCTGCGCTGCCGCCGGCGGGATCTGGGACAACACCTCCTAGCACGCCAATGGCGGGAAGCGCGACGCCCCATTCTGCCTTGGGCACATTGCCAGGAATCAGGGCATCGTAAAGGTCAACCCAGCCATCGTGGGCGGCGACGGTGGTGATGAAGGGGTTCGTGGCCCATGCGTTCATCGCTTGTCCAGCACCGTAACTCATGCCGGTGACACCGACGTAGCGGGTGGCATGGAAGCGGTCTTGCACGAATTGGCGCACCAAGTCAAGGTCTTCCATTTCGGCAGCTCCTGCAACGCTGGCTTCTCCGCCGCTGCGGCCAAAGCCACGGGCGTCATAGGCGACTACGAGGAAGCCTTCCTTGGCAAACGCTTCCAGGAGGTTTACGGGGGCTGAGGTGGCGCCGAATTGGATGTTTTCCCAGAATTCCTTGGTGTTGCCCCAGCCGTGGGCAAAGATGAGCACCGGGAAGGCTGGCGCGGAGCCATCGGGCAACGCGTCGGGGGTCAATGGCTCATAGACCACCGCTGATAGTGGCGTATCTCCGAATCCAGAGATGGTGATGGCGTCGTTGGCCTCCTTTCCGTGTACCTTGACACTGGTGACGGTGAAGTCGGAGGGGTCGGCCACATCACGAGGGGGGGTGGCGTCTCGTCCCGCATCCGGGTCGTCAGTTTCGAGGAAGCTCAAGCACCCAGAGAGGGCGGGTAGGGCTAGGAGCAGGACGGCCCACGTGGCACGCATCAAGACCCAGTGAGTCACCACACGGATTAGCGTTTTTCTTGATGGCTGGGGGAAAATGGGCCAAAAGTGCGCTACAACAAGGCGAGCAAATCACGCACGGCAACCCGAACGTCCTTGCTTTCGTACAGAATCCGGTAAATTTCAGACGTTAAGGGCAAGTCGATGCCCTCGGCGACGGCTTGTTCGTGGACGAACCTGGCCGCATGAATGCCTTCGGCCACTTTGCCGCCCATGGTGGACAAGGCTTCGGTGTAGGTGAGGCCGCGTCCAAGTAGTTCTCCAATGCGGCGGTTGCGGCTGTGTTCGCTGGTGGCGGTGGCGATCAGGTCGCCGAGGCCGGAGAGGCCAGTGAATGTGCGGGCTTTGGCGCCGTGGGCGGTTCCAAATCGGACCATTTCGTCTAAGCCCAGGGTGATGACGGCGGCGGCGGAGTTGTCACCAAAGCCGATGCCCTTCGTGACGCCGGCTGCGATGGCGGTGATGTTCTTCAGAACGCCACCCAGTTCAACGCCGGCCAGATCGTTTCGGGGGAACGCCTTGAAGGTGTCCGTGGTGAAAATGTCGCAAAGAAGCGGCAAACACGAGGGCGTCAGGCTGGCAATGACGGTGGCTCCTGGCATGCCTCGGGCGATTTCTTCCGCGTGGTTGGGCCCGGAGAGGCTTGCGACGGGGTGATCGTCGCCCACCACATCGGTGAGAACCTCGCTCATGCGCAAGAATGAATCATGCTCGATGCCCTTGGCAACATTGAGCAAAATGGCACCGGGCGCCAGGAAGGGCTTGAACAATTCTGCCGTCTCGCGCACCGCTTGGCTTGGCACCGCAACCACGACAACGCCGGCGCCTTGCACCGCGTCTTGGAGGCTGCTGGTGATCCACACATTGGTGGGCAATTTCACGCCAGGCAGGTACTTGACATTCTCGCGGCGATTGGCCAATGTCTGGGCATAATCGGGTCGGCGACACCACTGGCGCACCTCAATGCCGTTGTTGGCCAAGAGCGTGGACAGGCATGTTCCAAAGCCGCCGCTGCCTATCACAGCGACCGGAACCTCATGGTGCCCCTCACTCACGGATTTTAGCCGACGGGCTGCTGTGTCAAAAAGGCACCCACCCGACAGGGAAGCGACCCCAATGGTTTTGGAGGCCCGTCCGAGTCATCGACGCATGCGCGCATTGCTGTGGACCGCTCTGCTCTTGGTCCCCGCCCTGTCGGGATGCACCTCGGGAGACGACGAACCAACCAGTGATCAGGTAGTCATCGAGACCGACATGGGAGACATTGTCATTCAATTGGATGCAGACGCTGCCCCCAAAACGGTTGCAAATTTCCTCAAGTACGTGGATGACAAATTCTACGACAATACCCTGTTCCACCGCATCATCAAGGATTTCATGATCCAAGGTGGCGGGATGGGCACCGACGGCGAATTCAAGGATCCCACTTACCCATCCGTGGTCAACGAAGCCAAGACCTCCGGCCTCAAGAACACGAAGTACACCATCGCCATGGCTCGCACCAACGACCCAAACAGTGCTACCACGCAGTTCTTCATCAACCACGCTGACAATGCCTTCCTGGACGCGAGCGGCAACAACGCCGGTTACGCGGTGTTTGGCGCCGTCATCGAAGGCAAGGATGTTGTGGACAAGATCGCCGGCGTCCCCGTTGAAGCGTATGAAGGTCGACCGGACCAGAAATGCCAGGCTGACGGCCAACCGTCCTGCCCCGTGGATGATGTGGTTGTGAAGTCCATTCGCCGCGGCGAAGGCGAAGTCGCCGCGAGCGCCGTGGGTGACGCCCCCGATCTGGAGTCCTCCGCTCGCACGGTTTGCCCCAACATTGAGGACGCCTACACTCCCGAGGACATCATACTCGAAGGCGAGCTCCAAGCAGGCCTCATCACGCCCGGCGTGTGGAACGTTTGCAGCACCGATGAACGAATGCTCCTCTGGGCCCACAACAGCCGTGACACGACCGTCATGGTGAGTCTCACCGCGGCCCTCAACGGCGGAGAATTCCCTGAAGGCTGGGACTTTAGCTTCGAGGAGGACATGATGACCTTGAGCCCTCTTGGATCCAAGGAAGGCCGAGAGTACACCGATTGGGGCTACACCGTGATGCACTTGACGATCCCCGAGGATGCCAGCGGCAGCCACGAACTCAGCATTGTCATCGGCACCACCACCGTTTACGCGGATCTCGTCATCGCCGACACATTGGCACCCACCATCACGCGCGGAGACCGCGCCACGGTCACTTTTGACGGCGACTTTACCAGTTCCGGCGAAGGCTTCTGGGAGGGTTCGATCCCCAACATCAACGTCGGCAGCGGTGGCCTCGTCACTGGTGTTGACCTGGGTCTTCTAGGCCTTGGCTACCAAGAAACCGCCAGCCTCATTGTGCCGCCTGCCCTTGCCTATGGGTATGACAACCCTGAGGGCAGCGGCTACGAGCAATTCAACGGCGAATGGCTGACCTTCAAGGTCACCGCCGACGATTTCTAGGCCGGCCGGGCTCCTACCCTTCTTCCGTCTCCTTGCCTTTCTCCTTTCTCTTTGCCCTTGTTTTCTTAGACCATGAGGGTCAATCGGCTTCGATGCACATCCCGCATCCGGGCCAAGGTCTCTTGGAGCAATTGGATGCGCTCGGCATCGCCGCCCACAATCAGGACATCCATGCAGGTCTCTGGTTCGCAATGGGTGTGCATGAGGCTCAGCACCACATCGTGGAATGCGTGGCGGGCATCGGAGACTTGGGGCTCGTGGCCGTGCGGGTAGGTGAGCGTGATGCTGCCATGGACATGGTCGCCGCTGGGTGCGTGCCGGGATTGCAGGAGTTCTCGAATGGAGGCACGCATGAATTCGCTGCGGCCCCGGTAACTTCCGACGTCGATGGCGGTGTCCATTTCCGCAACGAGGTCGTCGGGGAGACTGATGCTCACGATGCCCATATTAAGAGTCCAAACCCCCCCAGATTATTAACTCGCGGGCAACTATTATGAATCCGGGTGGGTCGGCCATGGCCATGAAGACCTTCGGGGCCCTCGCTGTGACTGCCGTCATCCTCTCCGGTTGCGTAGGCACCGTCGATCCGGCAGACATCGCCGTCGCAAGCTACCCCGCCGCATTCATCGCAGAAGCGCTTGCCGGCGACGATCTTGTGGTCGTGGACCTCGCCCCCACCGGTGCCCTGCACGATTTCGAGCCCAGCGCCCGCGACTTGAACCAATTGCGCCAAAGCACACACCTCGTGCTATGGGACGAACAATTGGAATCCTGGGCCCACCGCACCGAAGAAAGTCTTGGGTCTTCTGCTCCCCGGGTCATTGAGATTACGCGCCTGCCCGCAGGTGAGCACTACATCGGAGAAGACGAAGATGCTCACGCAGAGTCCGAAGAAGGCGCCGACGAAGACGATGGGCATGGACACGGAGCCTGGGACCCCCACACCTGGAACGACCCCCTAGCCATGCTTGCCAGCGTTCAGGCCCTCGAAGGCTACCTCGCGGTTGCTTACCCCGAACTGGCCAACGCCATTCATGCCCGCGCCGAAGCCCTCGAAGCCCAACTCCTGGCCCTGGACAGCGAGATCCAAACTGGCCTTGAGGACTGCACCCGAGACACCATCGTCACCAACCACGAGGCACACAACTACCTCGCCAGGCGATACAACTTCACCGTGTTTGCATTGCACGGCCTAGAGCCCGGCTCCCAGCCCTCCCCGGCCACCGTCGACGAAGCGATTCGCACCATCAAGGAATTGGACCTGCCTGCCATTTTCATCGAAGAAGGCACGGACAGCCGCGCCCTGCAAGCAATCCAAGACGAAACCGGCGTCGACATTCGCGTGCTCATCACCAACGAAGTTCGCCCCGACACCGGCAACTACCTCGACGGCCAGCGTCACAACCTCGACCAACTCCGCTTCGCCCTAGGTTGCACATGAGCATCCACGTCACGGACCTCTGCGTCCACTACGGCGACTACTGCGCTCTTCACCACTTGGACCTGCACTGCGAGCCCGGCGAATTCGTCGGCATCCTCGGCCCCAACGGCGGCGGCAAAACCACGCTCCTCAGGTCCATCCTCGGCCTCCAATCCTCCGCCCACGGCACCCTGCAAGTGGACGGCCCCGTCGCCTACGTGGCCCAAGACGCCATTCACATGGACCCACACGTGCCCGTTTCCGTGCTGGAATTTACCGGCCTTGGCCGACTGGGAAAACGATTCTGGCGGCGCAGCAAGGCCGCCGACCACGAGCGGGTCCGTGAAGCACTGGAAGAAACCGGCGTCTGGGATCTGCGCAACCGACGCCTCTCCCACCTCAGCGGCGGCCAACGCCAACGGGTCCACCTCGCCCAAGCATTGTGCCAAGACGTGCAAGTCCTGCTCCTCGACGAGCCCACCACCGGCATCGATCCCAAGAGCCGCGACGACCTGTACCAATTGCTTCGGCACCTTGCCCACGACCACAACATCACCATCGTCATGATCAGCCACGACACCGAAAGCCTCGTGGCCGTCGCCGATCGCATCATCGTCGTAGACCGCACCAAGCGCTTCGATGGAAACGGCGACGCCTACCGCGAATGGACCGCCCCAACCGAACCGGTCGCCACGCAGAATCCCTTCGGAGCCCATGGGGAGGCTGAAGCCGCATGAGCTTCGAATTATTCCTGACCGAGCCCTACTTCCAACGGGTCCTCGCCACCGCCCTCGTGGTCGCCGCCACCGCCGCCGTCATCGGTGTTTTTCTAATCCAACGCGGCATGGCTCTCTTTGGCGACGGAGTCGCACACATGTCCTTTGCCGGCATCGCCATCGGCTTCGTCGCCGGCTGGCTCCCCCTCGTTAGCGCCATCGTGGTCGCCTCCGTTGGAGCCCTCGCCGTCCAAGCGATGCAACGCCGAGCCTGGGCCCGATCCGACGCAGCCCTCGGCATCGTCTACACCGCAAGCCTCGCCCTTGGTGTGGTCCTGGTCAGCAGCCGCGGCGCCGTGCCAGTGGACGTGGAATCCTACCTATTTGGAAACCTGCTGCTTGCCGGGGCCCAAGAATTCCAACTGGCAAGCATCATTGCCCTCATCGTTGCGGTCTCCGTCATCGTCCTGTGGCGCCCCTTCTTGCTGCTGAGCTTTGGCGAAGAACGCGCCGAAGTCCAAGGCCTCCCAGCCAAGGCCCTCAACGCCGCATTCACCATCTTGACAGCCCTCACCGTCGTCGCCTCCGTGCGCGTGGTGGGCGTTCTGCTCGTCAGTGGTTTGCTCATCATCCCCGCCTCCGCAGCCAGTCGACTCGCCAGGAGCATGCGCCAAGCGGTTCTGTTGAGTATCCTGTTTGCCGTCATCGCCGTGCTCGTAGGGCTCGCCATCAGTGCCGAATTCTCCCTCGCAAGTGGTGCAACCATCACCCTCGTCGCAGCCGCCTTGTTCATCGCCACGAACTGGTTGAAGCCGGCGCAGTGACCAAAAAACAAAGGGCCGAAGCTTCTGTTGCGCGATGAAATGCGAGGAGCATCCACTTGGCGTTGGGCAATCGCCCGCTCGCTGAGGCCTAGAATTCCTTCAGGGTACGGCCGGTGCCGTGACGTGCCCAATTTGGCTAGATTGCCTCAAGGACGCAGCCTTCGCATCGAATCTCGAATTGGTTGTCCACGAACTCGGCGCGAATCTCAAAAGTAGGTTCTGGGGCGTCAGTGAACCGGTACGTGTTGCTAACAGTGCCTTCGGTCCTGGCTTCTTCGCCGTAATATCGTGTCTCTAGGAACAACTTCAGGTCCTTCAAGGGCGCATCATAGGCTTCCCGGAAGTCGATTTGTGCCTCCACTTTCTCCCCCGTCCAGAGCGAGTTGTCAGGGAAAATGATGTACGTTCCCTCGTAGGGTTCCTCAGAGCCGGCCTTGAGAAGCACCATGGAGATGCGGTACATGTTCTCGGTGTCCAAATTCAGCACGGAGCCATAAATTTGGAAATCCTTGGGCGTTTCTACCACGGGCGCCGGCGCGTAAGGCCAGTCGTCCGCGTCGCAGCCTTCGCAGGTTGCTAAAAACTCGCCGTCTTGAAGCATGACCCGTAGTTGAATGTCGCCAGCGTTGGGGCCAAGGGGGATTTCGTAGCTCCGGGCTCGCAATTCGTCCGTCACGGTCACCGTCCAGACGAGTCCGGTGGTGTTCTTCACCCATGCAGGTTGTGCGGCCACGCGCTGTTCTTGGGCGTCATGTTCGATCAACGAGAAAACTTTGGATTCTTGACGCGCCAAGGCACCGTCAGCGGCACGGACCAATTGTTGGGTTACGGTGACATCTCGAGAGAAGCTGTCCCAGTTGCTCACGTGAACCGACAGGGGCAAGTGCATTCGAAGGAGGGGCGCGAAACCGAATTCCTGAGAGATCTCCGCTTCGGTAAATGCAATGTGAAGTTGATGGAATGCAGCACGGGCTGCGGTGATTGCTTCCGGAACCCCTTCGCACGTGTCATGCTTAGGGTCTAGGCAGACATGAAGTTTGTACAGAAGTTCCACCGCGGCATCAAAGTAATCGGACGTGCGTGTATTGACAAACTCTAATCCAGCCGGGACACGGGGAATGCAGCGGTCAAATTCGATGCGGTCTTCAAATTCGGTACCCTCTTGGTACACTTCCACGTAGAGGGACGGTTCGCAGTCGCGTCCTGCAAAACTTGCCTGATGATCGTAAGCGACACTCAGGAGTGTGGTGGCAAAGGTGTGCGCCACGCCCTCAGGAAGGTAGTACTGAACTTGGTCGAGCATGGCGTGGGCTGCTTCTCTAAGGATTGAGAGGGTGGCTTCGTCTCCCTTGTGCGCCCTGTAGTTTTGGCTAATTTCGTCAAGTTCGATGAGGAATCCGTGCGCCGGAAGAACATCTGCCTTAAGCCGATCTAAGTATGGAAGCACCGTGGCTGATTTTTTGTCTAAACCGTCAAATTCTTCGCCATCCGCGCAACCGGATAAGGAGACAACTAGAAACAGACACGATAGCCACAGGGCCTTCAACGCACCACGCATTAACCGGTCAGGAGAGCCGTGGCATTTACAGGTTATTACTGACAACTCATCAAAAAATTCGGGACTTTTGCAAAGCCGCAGACGCCCATGCAAATCCGAGCGTTCATCGATCTCGCTCACTTCGTTCGCGAGCAAATCCTGCTCGCGCAAAATGCCCGGTCTGTGACCGGGCATGGATGCGAGGAGCAGGATGGATTTCAGAGCCTGAGCTTTGCGAAGGTTCTGGAAGCCGAGGGCGCGAAGCGCCCGTAGACTGCGGCTCGCATTGAGCGCAGTGACTTGCGAGGAGTAGGATGGATTTCAGA
>JBFJXT010000076.1:0-8942 GCA_041623015.1 Thermoplasmatota archaeon
GCCCGTTTTGGGCAAGCGGCCACGGATTTGTCCCAAGGTGCCAGGGAGCCAGTTGCCCCAGTGGGGCAGGGGCCGGAGCCTACGCGATGGCTGCCTACGGGTTTTGCCAGACACTGGTGCTGTCAATGTCTCGCTCTGCCTCAGCACGTAGCAAGTCACTGCGGGTCACGATGCCTAGCAATCGCCGGCGATCGTGGGGGTCCACCACAATGAGCCGGCCAATGTCTTCCTCAAAGATGAGGTCGCGGGCGCGGTGCATGTGCTCCTCCGGGAACACGGTGATGAGCAAGCCAGAAATCACATCCGAGAGCAATTCGCTGGCCTTGTCTTCGTGGATCGCCTTGGATAAATCGCGGCGCGTGACAACACCCAGAAGCCGGCCTTCGCCATCCACCACTGGGTAGCCTGTGTGGCCCACGTTGAGCATCTCTTCAAACGCCTCTCGGACGGTCAAGTCCCCGACGAGGCAGTCCACTTCGTCGGTCATAATCTCGCCCACGGTCAAGGAATCCAGGGGGCTTTGCACGCGGTCGTGTTCGTAGACGATGCCCCGTTGCCTGAGGCGGACGGTGTAGATGCTGTCCTTGCTAAGGCCGACACTGACGGCGTCGGCGGTGACGGCGGCAAACATCAAGGGCAACACAATGGCGTATCCTTGGGTCAGCTCGGACATGAGTACAATGGTGGTCAAAGTGGCGCGCCCGGTTGCGGCGTAGAACGCGCCCATGCCAACCAGCGCGTAGGCGGCGGGTCCGGCCACGTGGCCTGGGAAGAAGTGTTGCACCACGAGGCCCAGCAAGGCGCCGTAGAATGCGCCCTGCATGAGACTGGCACTGAACACACCACCGCCACCACCGCTGCCGATGGTGATGCTGCTGGCCAATGGCTTGGCGACAATCAGCAACCCAAGCAAGGGGGCGACGAGCATCGCGGGGTTGTCGCTGAGAATGGCGTTCACGGTTCCGTAGCCGGTGCCGTAAATGTGGTATGCGCCGAAGCCGCCTAGGATGCCAAAGTGGCTGGTGGCTTGGAACACGAGCAAGCCCAGTAGGCCCACGAACAGGCCACCCACGGCGGGCTTTTGCCATACGGGAATTGCCCATTCTTCTCCAGCTTTCGCTGCCCACCCCATCATCCGAATGAACATGACGCCACCGAGGCCACAGACGAGGCCGAGGATCATGTAGAATAGCAATTCGTAGGGGGTGACCAGCACGAAGCCGTCGGTGGGAATGTGAAACGCGGGTGAGTCGCCCAAAAACGAGTGGGCAACGGTGACGCCAATGACGGTGGCGGCCACCACGGGAATGAAGGCGTGGGTGCTAAATTCGGGCAAGATCAGTTCCATGGCAAACAACACGCCGCCTAGGGGTGCATTGAACGTGGCGGCAATACCTGCGGCCGTTCCGCAGCCAAGTAGGACTTTGATGTCGCGGGGCTTGAAGCCAAGTCGCCTGCCAAAGCTACTACCGAGTGCTGCGCCAATGTATCCGATGGGCCCTTCACGGCCTGTTGAACCACCGGTTCCGACGGTGATGGCAGACAAGACCGCGTGGCCCCAGGCGGTCCGGCCCTTGATGATGCCTGATCGCGCTTGCACGGCGGCAATCACTTCGGCAATCCCTTGGCGCCGCAGATCTGGAAACAGCAATCGAACGATGCCAATAAATATGCCACCAAACAGGGGCACCAAGAACACCCAGACGCCCCAGGTAGTGGTCAGAAACCCGGTCTCTTCCGTGGAGGGCGCAGATATTTCGCCTCGGAACGCCAAGTTTTCTACGAAGTCGATGAGCCAACGGAAGCCCACGGCTGCAATGCCTGCCACCACGCCAATGATGACTGCAGTGCCATTGAGGGCCGTGAACCGTCGGGCGCCGAACAACGAGGACGCCAACGCGGTCCGACCCTTAAACGGCAACCGATGCGCAATCAGGGCCCGCCGCGGCCAATTGTGGGGCGAAAAGAGAAGATGGGTGCGTGCAAATATCGATTCGTGACCGGGGAGCAAGACGCAAGCAATGAGGCGGTGCTGAAGGCCACTGGCAAGTCCTGGGACGCCTGGTTCAAGGTCATGGACGGCCTTGGGGGCGACAACCACACGGACCGAGTCAAGCGGCTGTCGGCGGCGCACCCGGATGTTTCGTCGTGGTGGTGCCAGTCAATCACGGTCGAATTCGAACGGGCTCGAGGATTGCGCAAGCGCCACGAAACCACGGATGGGTTTCAGGGCTCGGCGCAGCGAACCATTCCCCTCGCTCCCGACGATGCTTTCGACGCCTTGCTTGCCAATTTGCCCGGGGATTCGCGCCAATGGATAGAAGGCGAGACGATGGACATCGAGCCTGGGGCCACCATTCAAGTCCGAGCCGTTCGCCCGCCATCCTTGCTGCGATTTTGGTGGACTGAGGACGGATCGCGATCAACGGTCACCGTGGACCTCGTCGAAAAATCAACAGGCATTGCGATTCGGTTTCAAGTCAGTGGCGCCGCAAGCAAAGACGCCATGGAAGAGGGAAGGAAAAGGTGGCGCGCTGTGCTCGAGCTCTTGAAGGCTGAAGCTTAGGTGGCCCAACTGGGGGTCGGCTCGCTACCGCCTCGGGCCCCGGTTGTGGCATCCTTTCGCTTGAGGATGAAAATCACCGCCGTGACAATACCCGCCGCAACCACGATGACACCACCAAGGGCCAGCCACAACCATGCAGGCAAACCGGACGCAGCAGACGTGGTCTGAGGGGCCGGCGCGTCGCTGGCATCACCTGCGTCACCCACTCCTTGACCGTCCAAGTCGAGCATCTCTTCGCCATCCAAGCGGCCGTCCTTGTCCGAATCGGCATCGAAGGGATCTAGGCCCATTTCGATTTCAACAGCGTCACAGAGGCCGTCTCGGTCCTGGTCAACGGCGCCCTTGGGGCAAATCACGTAACCAGACTTGGTGACTGCAGGGCCGTTGGCCGTTTGATCCTTGGACGTGATGAGCGCAATGGCTGCGTCCTTCTTCTCCAGCGAATCAATGCCAATGACTCCGTAGTGGTGCTCGCCATCTGGGACCAATCCTGCATCGAAGCTGTAGGAAGTCTTGCCTGGAACCGCCTCGACGACACCGATATTCTCAGGGGTCGAGTAGCGCCAGATCAAGTAGTGCGTTGAGAGGAACACAGGGGGCGACTCGAAGTACACGTGGGCGCGGCCGCCAGAAAGAGACGTGCGCACCTTATTCGGCCGTTCAAAGACCGGTGGCGTTGCAGGGTCAACGGGAAGCGGCGTGGAGTTGTCAAGATCACACGCATCGCCCTTGCCGTCGCCGTCGGTGTCCACTTGGTCCTTGTTGGCGTGATCAATGCAGTTGTCCGCATTGTTGCCAATGCCGTCACGATCAAAGTCCTTGCTCTCTGCCGGGTCTTCGGGGAAGACATCTTGATTGTTCGGGACGCCGTCGCCATCGATGTCAAGATCACAGCCATCGGCAGTGCCGTCATTGTCCGTGTCCTTCTTGTCATCAAAGCCTGGACACTGATCTTCTTCGTCCGCCACACCATCGCCGTCCGCGTCTAAGTGGTAGCGGGCGTCGTCGGGCAAGCCGTCCACGGCGTTGTCGTATCCGTCTCCGTCACGGTCAGGGTCGCACACGTCGCCGATGCCATCCGCATCCAAATCACGCTGCAATGCATTGGCCTTCAGCGGGCAATTGTCCACGTTATTGGCAATGGTGTCGCCGTCCTTGTCATCGGGAACCGACGCAGCATTGAGCGGGTCGCTCTCGGCGCCGATTTCGGCAAGGTCGGAGAATCCGTCATCATCGTCGTCGCTGTCACAGGCATCACCATTGGCATCCGAGTCATGATTTTCCTGGCCTGGATTGGCTACACCGATGCAGTTGTCCACGTCATCACGCAGACCGTCTCCGTCGGTGTCCGCAGCCAGAATCGTCACACTCCCAGAAACAGGAGTCCCAGAATCGGCGCCATCCGTCGGGGTCGCCTGGACGGTCCAGACGTCACCAACCGTGGTGAGGTATGCAGGTAAATTGGCACCCGTGAAGGTCGCAGCATCTTGCTTGACCCACAAGAAGGTCGCCGTCACGGAATCTTGGTCCGCGTCAGCAATACCGGTGATGCTTGCGACGAGAGGCTCATTTGCTCCCGGGGTCTCCGGCGTGATTGCAACACCCGTGGCGGTAGGGGGCGTATTTTGGATGACCACCGATTTTTGCGCAGTCACCGTGTCGATGCCGTCATTGAGCGTCACTTTGTACGTCCAAGTTTGGCTGCGCGTGGTTTGACTGGGTTGAATCGTGTCGCCGGTGATGGTCGTGGTGAATGGAGGAATCCATTCGCCCGTGGCCTGAACCGGGTCTTGGTCTTGGTCGTTCCAAGTAAAAGACGCCTGGAACGAATCGCCTGTCTTGGGAAGTGCTGGCGTAATGGTGATGTCTGCCGTTGGTAGTTGATTCGATACCACAACTGCCTGGACGAACGGAGCGCTTTGATCGCCGTCTCCATCGTCTAGGGTAACCGTCAGAGTCCAGTCGCGGCGCACATCAACCATGCTTGCTGGCAGCGTGCTAACAAGGGGGCACGCGATGCCTGAGTCCTCCTCAACATGATGTCCGTCACCGTTTCCGCTAGAGTCGGCGGGGCGGGTCCATTCGATGACGTACGAGAAGTCATCGCCATCACTGTCACCGCAGGCAATGGTTGCCGTGATGGCGTCGCCTCGGTGCGGTGCCGTGGGGTTGAGTGTGATGGACGAAACGGCCGGGGGTGCGTTAATGGGAACGATGTTCGAACTTGAGGCAAGCTCAGGGCTGAAATCGCTTCCGTCATACGCCTTGACGTTCCAGCGCCACTCCTGGCCCTTCTTCACGTTCGAAGCAGGCAGTACGCCGTCATCGGTGCAAGGTGAATTGTTTTCAACGGTCTCGACCACGGAGCCGCCATCTAGGCGTTCCCAGGTGTAGAAGCAAGTGAGGGTGTCGCTGTCACTGTCCGTGGCAGCAATATCCAGCACGATGCCTTCACTGGAGGGGCGGTTCGTGGGTTGAGTCTCAAGGGTGGGCAACTCGGGCGCCGTGTTTGCAATGGTTTGACTCACGGTGGTTGCCGTCTGAACAGAGGACTCCTCGCCATCGGTGGCTGTGATGTCCGCCGTGATGATGTCGCCCTTGAGGGTGTCCGAATTAGGGTATGGATAGTCGCCGCCGTCGCTACAGTCAACAGAAGGCGAGAGCGTGGTCACTGTGGTGCCACGGGTATGTTTCCAAACTAACTCGCACGCGGGTGCTGCATCGCCTTGGCTAAAGTCCGCATCGGACAACGTGAGGGTAAGTTCGGGTATTCCACTTTCCTTAACCGGGGCGCCAAACGCCTTGGTCACGACCGGGGCTGCGTTGCCGATGACGACACTGGTTTGACTCTCAGCAGATCCACCTACGCCATCGGTAACCACCAGGCGAGCCGTCCAGGTTTCTCCTCGCTTTGTGGCGGAGCTGGCCGTTTGGAAGTTAGTGGGGGTATCGGTGCATGCCTGAGCCGTGCCGGCATCCGATTGGCCATCCTTGATCCAATACAGGGTGCAGGTCAAGGTGTCCGGGTCCACATCCACATAGCCGAAGGTCACGTCGAGTGCTTCCGTAGTGTCGGCGCCGCCAGAAATCGCCAGCGCGGAAATGGTCGGGTTGCTGTTGAGAATGGTGACTAGATTAGAGGTGGCCGTTGACGAGGCGCCATCTGCGGTTGCAGTGACCTCAATGACCACGGTGTCATCTCGGCTCAAGTGGGCCGCGGGCATGCTCGGTAAACAGTCGTCGCCCGAGTGGGTGTGGGGGTCTCCGCCTTCTTGGGTGTGCGTCCAGATGTACGTGCACGTAATCGGTGTGTCTGAGTCCACGTCGGAGGTGGTCACGGTTGCCACGATGTCAGAATCGGACGTGGGCGACGCAGGGAGCGTGACTGAGACGTCGGGGGCGGTGTCTCCAATTTGGAGGCTACCATCGCCCGAGCCAGACGCACCGAGGCTGTCCGTTGCCGTGATGCTCAACAAAACGGTGTCGCCCTTTTGGTGGTTGGAAGCAGCAAGCACCGAGGGTGAGCAACTGGCCTGAGCGGCGCCAACATCGGCGCCATTGACGCGCCACTGTGCGGTGCAGGTGACTGAATCCGATTCAGGGTCCACAACGCTCACACTGGCTGCGATGTCATCGCCCGTCTCTGCGCCACCGGGGCCTAATGCAATGGCAACCGTTGGAGCTGCGTTGCCCACATCGAGCGTGGTGCTGCTGGAACTGGTGTCGCCGAGGCTGTCCGTTGCCGTGGCCTCCAAAGTCCAAGTGCCTCGTTGATTGAGCGTTGCAGTGGCTCCAGTTGCCGTCGTGGTGGTGTCCGGCGCAGTCCAGAGGTAACTGAGCGTGGGGGAGTCGCCATTCGGGTCAGTGGCGGTCGCGGTGGCCGTGACCACATCGCCCGTCACTGGGCTTGGTTCATCAAATGAAATGCCAGTGACCGTGGGCGGCTGGTTGGCTTGGAAAGTTGCTGCCAGTCGGTCCACGAAACCGTCGGCGTCTCGAGTTTCTAGCAGAATCGAATGGGTTGTGCCTGCCGCTGGTGCCGCGCTGGTTGCGGTTGCGGTGGTGCTCCAGTCATCGTCCCAGAAATTGTCACCATTCAAGTCCCAGCGGTACTCCAAAGGCGCCGTGCCAGTGGAGCTACCTGCGTCGTAATTGATAGTGCCTTGGCTAGGAAGCGAGGCGCCCGGGGTTGGGCTGGTGAGTGCTGCTGTGGGGAATGATGCGGCGTCGTTCACTCGGGCAATGTAAATATCTTGGAGTGCCGAACCGCCGAACTCGTCGTCAGTTGTAATGCGCAGGAAAATAACGTCGCCATCTGCCAATTCTGATGCCGGCAGGGTATACTCATTGTCATACTCGTAATCGGATCCGCCCAGATAATTTCCCACTGGGAACATTTGGTTGTTAATCGAACGGTACCACCTCCAGTTTGTGCTCGAAATGGAATCTCCTTCAGGGTCGCGCGTGAATATCTCGGCAACAAGGTCATCTCCTGCAGATGTGGTCGTAGCACTCGGCGTTGCAATTGCATTGGCCTCTGGGGCTTGGTTCTTGAAGCTCAAGGAACCGGGGAAGACTCGGCATGCAGTGTTGTCGAATGGCCCATTTGCGGTGCGATCCCACAAGTGGCCATTCAGTTGCGTCGAAAGGTACAAGCGATCAATTGTGGCCAGCTCCGCCTTTGCGTCCAGCCATACGTCGTATGATCCGTCATTTTCAGGGGTAAATGTGTGCGTGAAGACGACGCTGTCGTCATCGGCGATGCCATTCATCACAATATCTGGGGTGCCAGAAAATGAAACACCAGGTGTTGACGAATTTGCAGCAGAACCCGTGAAGCGGCAGTCGTTGGGGTTTTGCTGTGCTTCACCCGGGGCAGGTACTGCTAACATGAGTGCGAGCGTTATCCAGGTGAGAATTTTGGAGTTCATTGAATCATCCGGCGGGATAGAAAGAGGGCCACCAGGATTCCTGATAGCATCGCGGCACCCGGTGCCGGAGCGCCACGGCTGGCCTCCGCTGGCGGGGTGTTGGGCGTTGGAGTTGTCAATTCAAAGGGTTTGTTGTTTTCTTCAGCAGAATCAAAATTAGTTAGAATTTTTTGATCGCTCTCGAGGACAGGTGCAGGGCCACTTTCAATCCGTGATCGGCCTTCTTTTTCAGATTTTTCTGAGCCTGATGCGGACTCTGAGTCATCCGCGGAGTCGCTGGAGTCTGAGTGGATCAGTACCGTTAGGGTTGGAAGAGAATCTGGACGCACGCCATTGGGCCATGCTTCCACGGGGATGTTCGCAGTAAAAATGAGTGGCCCCTCCTGGGAGGGGGTATGGAGAAAATGCGCCACACCGTCTGCGTCCGTCATTGACGTCGCGGTGCTTGTTTCCGACTCAAGTTTGATGTCGAGTCCTGAAATTAGCTGCCCAGTTCGGCTCCAATATGGCTCAACCTCCACATTCATCGGTTCACCAATTTCTCCTTCTTCTGGAGCAGTAATTCGAAGATAGATATGCGTCCAAAGAACCGAAAGGGAGGGGCGCACGCCCTCTACGTTCTCGTAAGACTGATTGACTCGAAATTCCACAGACTTGACTCGCTCTGTCTGCAAGTGGGGGGTTCCGTTATTTTCGAAGAACGAGTAGCGTGCAACGCCTTCACTATTCGTGTAGATTTGGGCCCCCGATTCGAGAATGATTCGGGCATAGGCAACTTGGTCGCCCTCGTCGGTCAAGGTGAGTTTGGTGCTCACGGCTTGGCCGGGGCTCATTGGGATTGCGTCGATGCCTGGGGCCACTTGGTACTGATGAAGAGCTTCATTCAGGGGTGAGAAACTCAGCTCAAACGCCCCTGCGGAAGGAAGAAGCAGGAAAAAGGCCACGAGGGCGCTGAACTTCATGAGTGCTCAGCTCGGGTTGGTCCCGTCGCTTGAGAACCCGACATAATGCGAGGCGTCGCTACTCGAGTTGATGGATTTTCCATCAATATTCATGGAAATCCCACGGGCTCCAACCGAGAACCATTGCTCGCTATTGCCGTAGAAGGATGCTTGAGCGACACCGTTGACATCCGTTGTGAGCATTTGGCCCAAGATTTGAACCCTGGCGCCATTGGCGGGCTCATAGGTTTGTCCACCGTCGAGGCTGTATTGGAACGTGGCTGGCTGCGTCACGACTGTTCCGACTGGGAACAAATAGTTGTTTTCAGAACCGGAAGGGTCCGTGAATGGGCCAGTGTACGCAAACACATCGTTTTGGTTGGAAAGGTCACGGCCAGTTGGGGCTCCCAGTACCACTTCAATTCGGGTCCACGCGACACTCGGTACGTTTTCTGCTTCGGGTGCAGCAGTAATGGAGTTTGGAGCACTTTCCGTAGGGTTGTA
>JBFJXT010000077.1:0-8884 GCA_041623015.1 Thermoplasmatota archaeon
GGCACGCACGCATCAACCACGGGGTCCGTGGGTTCGCCGTCGCCCTCAAGGCAACCGGCAAAAACAGTGGCCACCAACAAGGCAACCATCAGGAGCATCTTCTGCATGGGCCGGGCCACCAAGGAATGCTTCAAAGGTTCTGTGCCGACCCCACAAGCGTCATGAACAGCCGGCCATTGGAGCACACATTCATGGATGACGTAGATCGCGCCTTGTTGCAGCTCCTTCGTCAGAACGCTCGTGAATCCTTCACCAACCTTGCCAAAACCGTCGGCACCAGTGAAGGAACCGTGCGGACCCGTGTCAAGCGGCTCATGGACGACGGCATCATCACTCGCTTCACCGTACGCACCGCCGGACAAGCGGTGAAGGCACTCATTGAGGTGCGGGTGGAGAGCAATATTCACATTCGTGCAGTGGCCGATCAAATTGCCCAATGGGATGGCGTAGAAGCGCTCTGGGAACTCACGGGCGATGACGATATCGTCGTGGTGGCAGACTGCCAAACCCCTGGAAAACTCAATGAGATCATTGACCAGATTCGTGATATTCCCGGCACGCGCGCCACCAGGAGCCGACTCATTCTCAAGGAATACAGCTAGCATGGGGTTCGCATGAATCGCTGGCTTGGGCGGCCCCCCAAAACTGCTGACGAAGTGCGGCGACTGCAAGCGTGCTGTGACTCCGAAACCCAGTGCGCCAACTGTCCATTCCGCGCCAAGAACGCCAACCGCAGCCTCAAGGACATCCTGCGCGAAGGGCTGCTTTGAGGCATGACGCAAACGGATCCCGTAGAGACGCCCGAGCTACGAGTGGCCGCTTGTTGCCAAAGCGAACCCGAATGCCTTCTCTGTCCCTTGCGCCCCGAGAACGCTCATCGTAGCTTGCGAGCGCTTCGAGACGAAGGCCTGTTTGCAAACCTCGAAAAGCTCGGTTTTAGCGCCAAAAATTCGTAATTTTCGGGCCCATGCTGCGGAAAACCGACGCTTGCTCGCGAACTGCGTAGCGGTTTTGGCCAGAATCCTCGGATAACCTTCTGCCGATTTCGCAACACATGGCTCGGCGCCGGGACCGACAGGGCTATCCCTACCCCTTTGGAATGGCACCTACGAATTTCGGAGGAAACACCCATGGCAATCCGAGGAACTGAAGCAAAGCCCCGCATCAAGACCGCAGTCCCAGGCCCCGAGGGCAAGAAAATCGTGCGCCGTGACGACCGCTACTTGGTCACCACCACCAAGACCGCACCCGTGGCCATCAAGCGCGCCAAGGGTGTCGTGGCCGAGGACGTAGACGGCAACGTCTTTTTGGACTTCGCCGCCGGCATCGGTGTCATGAACACCGGCCACAGCCACCCCACCGTGGTCAAGGCTGTTCAAGACCAAGCTGCACAAATGATGCACTTTGCAGGCACCGACTTCTACTACGACCAACAAGTGAGCCTCGCCGAGCGCATCACCAAGATGGTGCCGATTCCTGGCCGCGGCAAGAAAATGTTCTACGCCAACAGCGGTGCAGAAGCAATTGAAGCCGCCATCAAGATCAGCAAGAAAGCCACGGGCCGCCACCAGTTCCTTGCCTTCCAAGGCGCCTTCCACGGCCGCACCATGGGTGCCGTGAGTCTCACCGCCAGCAAGCCCATCCAGAAGCGTGGCTTCTTCCCCACCATGCCCGGCGTCACCCACGTTCCCTTCGCCAATCCGTTCCGCAACACCTGGGGCATCGACGGCTACGAAGAACCCCAAGAATTGACCAACCGCTGCATCGACTTCATCGAGCAAACCTTCACCTGGAACCTCCCCGCCGATGACGTGGCTGCCCTCTTCTGGGAGCCCGTGCAAGGCGAAGGCGGATACATCGTCCCGCCCAAGATGTTCCCCAAGGCGCTGCGCAGCCTCTGCGACGAACACGGCATCCTCCTCGTGGCTGACGAAGTGCAAACCGGCTTCGGCCGCACCGGCAAAATGTTCGGCACCGAGCACTTTGGCATCAAGGCGGACATCATGACCATCGCCAAGGCCATGGGCAGCGGCTTGCCCATCGGCGCCACGGTCATCCGCGAGGACCTTGACTTTGAAACCAAGGGCAGCCACAGCAACACCTACGGCGGCAACTTGCTCGCCTGCGCCAGCAGCCTGGCCACCATTGACGTCATCGAAAAGGAAGGCCTCGTGGAAAACAGCCAGAAGATGGGCGAACACATGGGCCGCCACCTCGACGAGCTCAAGGAAAGCTACGCAAGCATCGGCGACCACCGAGGCCTGGGTCTCATGCGCGCCATTGAGTTCGTCAAGAAGGACGGCAGCCCCGACGCCAAACTACGCGACAAGGTGGAAACTGAAGCCTGGAAGCGCGGCTTGATTCTGCTTGGCTGCGGCAAGAGTGGCATCCGCTTCATCCCGCCCTTGATGATCAAGGAAAACCAAGTGGACGGCGCCATGGATGTCCTGCGAGACAGCCTCAAGGCGTGCAAGGCGTAAGCCAGCAGCAACCTAGAACGCTGATTGAATCGACGTGCTTTACGCGATTCACTTCCTTCATCCCTCTCAATCACTCCTTTGATCTTTGAGGCACGCCATCTCTGCCTGCACATTCACCCCATGCGCCCCGAGCAGGTCGTCTTACACCCTAACCGGCCGGGACTGCATTGTCGGCTCCTTGAGTTTGGTCGTAGGGTGGCACAATGCCTGCCCATTGGCACTAAGGTGCCCAAAAAAGAAAGGGGAAAAGAACCAAATTTCGGTGAATTCAGCTTAGTTGCTGGGGTCGGCCCAGCCTTCGCGCTCGATCATCACCGCAAAGAGACCGAAGCCAACGCCGAGGACGATCATCAGAATGCCAAAAATCAGGCCGTCGGTGACCACGCTGGCACCGGCGATGCCGTAGCCAAGGAGGCTGCTGAGGCTGTATGCGGTGGTGGCGATGCCGAAGATGCCGATGGCAACGCCGAGCCAGAGGAAGATGCCTTTGAAGACGCCAGTCTCGCCGTGATTGTCGTGTTCCATGTGCCCTGGCGAGGTCCCGGACTTTATGACGGTTCAGGTGCAGACTCAACCCGCTTGGTTCCGGCATAAGCAAAGCGAATTGCCACAATCCCTGCTGTCATGAGCACCGCCAAGAGCACGTACAGGACACCCCACTGATTTTCTGCGTGCCTCGTCACCAGTGCTGCAGCCAGTAAACAACTGGTGGCACAAGCAAGGGCGCCACTTGCCAAGAGTCCACGGTGCCCAAGGAGTCGGCGCCGTACACCGCCGGTTGCGACGTCTCGAAGAAACAACCAGGCAATAAGCGCCACGAATGCCGATACTGCCAGGATGGCCGCTCCCATTGCGGCAATCCACGGGCTCCGGCCAAACATCAACAACAAAGCCGCAGTGACGAGGGCCAATCCGGCGGCAAATCCGTTGGCGGTGTTCACGGGTTCCACTGCACAGATGCCTTCAAGGCTGCTTTCATCGGGGCATTGTGCCCAACCGCCTCGCCTCCGAGCCGAGTCCCTATCTTCGCCAACACGAGGAGAATCCCGTGGAGTGGTGGCCTTGGGGCGATGAGGCCTTTGCGGAAGCCAAGCGAAGAGACGTTCCCGTTTTCTTGTCCATTGGATACGCGACGTGTCACTGGTGCCATGTGATGGCCCACGAATCCTTCGAAGACGAGGCCGTTGCAGCGCTCATGAATGAGGCGTTTGTCTGTGTCAAGGTTGATCGAGAGGAGCGGCCAGATTTGGACGATGCCTACATGGCCGTTTGTCAAGCGATGACGGGTCGCGGCGGCTGGCCCTTGACGGTGCTGTTGACGCCGGAGCGTTTGCCGTGGTTTGCGGGCACCTATTTTCCCAAGCAATCCCGGGGCCATCACTTGGGCATGATGGATTTAGTGCCACGGCTCGTCGAGGCTTGGAGTACCAAAAGAGACGACATTGAACACCAAGCAAAGCACGTGTTCCAGCACGTCTCCACGCCGCCCGCCACGGATGCATTAGCCCCTTCGCCGGAATGGCAAGAATCGGCTTTTGCCGCCTTAGCGCAGCGTTTTGATGCAGAGCATGGCGGTTTTGGCGGAGCACCCAAATTCCCCTCTGCGCACACCTTGCTCTGGCTGATTGACCATCACAGCAGCACAGGCAACGCGGATGCATTGAACATGGTGGCCAAGAGCCTTGACGGCATGGCCGCCGGTGGGATGCACGACCACGTGGGGGGCGGATTCCACCGCTACAGCACCGATGCCCGGTGGTTCTTGCCGCATTTTGAAAAAATGGCGTACGATCAAGCGATGCTCCTTCGCGCGTATTCCGCTGGCTATGCCGCAACAGGCGATGAGCGATACCGGCGCGTTGCGCGGGGCATTATCCAGTTCTTGGAACGTGATCTTCGCCACCAAGAAGGGGGATTTTTCTCGGCTGAAGATGCGGACGCCGAAGGGGAAGAAGGCAAATTTACGGTTTGGAGCCATGCGGAAATCGAGGAGTTGCTCGGTGAGGATGCCGCCCAATTTGCCCACGATTACGGCGTTCAGCCCGAAGGGAATTTCCACGATGAATCAACGGGAGTCTTGCAGCCCGACAATGTGCTATACCTGCCCGGGGGATTGCCCGAGGTTGACACTTGGGCCAAGCAAAGAGAAGTTCTGCTCCATGCACGGGAAAAACGAGTCCGGCCATTGTTGGATGATAAGGTTCTCACCGATTGGAACGGATTGCTCATTGGGGCCCTTGCAGATGCATCTGTTTTGCTCAAAGACAGCAACAGTCTAACGCTGGCCAACCAAGCCGCGTCGTTTGTGCTCGACAACCTACTGGTTGGAGGCAAACTCCGGCACCGATGGCACCATGGAGTCGTTGATGAGGCGGCATTCCTGGATGATTATGCATTCCTTGGGGATGGGCTTCTGCGTCTCTTTGAAGCGACGCAAGAACCCAAATGGCTGATGGCGGCGCAAGATCTTGCAACAGCAGTGGTCGCTCAATTTGAGGACGCATCAGGCGGATTCCACGTGGCAGCAAACGGAGGAGAACTCCCAGTTTCTCGCATTGAAGCTTACGATGGCGCCATCCCATCAGGCAATGCCATGGCCGCAGGATTCCTATGGCGTCTTGGAAGAATTCTGGGACGTCCTGAATTCGAGGAAGCGGCGCGTCGCACCGTGGCTCGGTTTAGTGGGCAGGTGGCCAAACACCATGGATCGTTTACGACGCTCCTGGGGACCATTGACGCTGACTTGAGTGGGGGTCGAGAAATTGTCATCGTTGGCACTGGGCAGAACGCGCAGGATATGGTGGATGCGGCAAGAGAGCACCGAGTCCCCGGGCAAGTGGTCATTCATGCAACGGATCCATTGGCCAAAATATGCGCCTGGGTTGAGCCCTACCAAACCCAAGCAAGAGAAACAACGGCATTTGTATGTCGGGACTACGCATGCCAAGCACCAGTGGACTCAGCAATGGCTTTGAGGAAGATACTCAAGGTGAATTCAGCGGATGACTTTTGAAATATCGCGCACTCACACAGGTATGAGTCGAATTGTATTTCTTGCTCTAATCGTGTCCTTAACTCTATTTTCTGGCTGTTTGGAAGGGTCAAATTCTGAGAAAATGGATGATCTGTCCGCCGATCAAAAGACGATCCCGGTGAAGCTTCTTGTCTCCATTCTCAATGATGGGGATCTTGAATTGAATGTGGAATTCGAAACGAAAACACCCACCTCAACTGACTCCCTTCAGATCACGATCGAGGCCGGGGATATCTGGCGAACGGAAATTCCCCTGGAGCAAAACGGGACCTATTCGGTTCGTACGCGGGTAGAATCGTCAGGTGTCGCTGGAATCCTCGGAGGGGGGCGTGCTGGCACAAATTGGGAGTTTGATCGAATGGATTGCTCCGCCGAAGTTGCACATCACTCAGTCAAAGTTTGGCATTCCGTTGGGGCAAGCGGCAGTGCCTTTGGAATAAAGTCAGTGTCCTCTTGCTAATGCTCACGGATGAGGGATCGGACGCGTAATTCGATCTCGTCGCGAACCCGTCTAAAGGCCTCAATGGGCTGCCCAACAGGATCGTCTAGGCCCCAGTCTTCATCGGTTTTCAGTGTCGGGCAGCTTTCTGCAACGCCACACCCCATGGTGATGGTACGATCCCAATGGTTTAGGGTGTCCCAGTCAAGCATCTTGGGCGTGTGGTGGCTGATGTCAATGCCTTTCTCGGCCATCACTTTGATGGCGTGGGGATTGACTGCATCGGTGGGTTCGGTTCCTGAGGATGCAGTTTCGAGGCCATAATAGCGGGCGAATCCTTCGGCCATTTGGCTCCGGCAGGAGTTTCCAACACACACGAACAGCACCTTCATGCAGTCGCCTCCGAGGGGTGCGTTTCGGGTCGGCTTGCGGCTCGGATGCGCTCATACAGGAACGCGCCGGCGAGGGCGCCGAAGATCGGAGCCACGAGGTAGCCCCAGAGGTGATCCAAGTTTCCGGACATGAGTGCGGGGGCGATGCTGCGCGCCGGGTTCATGCTGGCTCCAGTAAGGGGTCCGCCCCAGAGTGCATCCAGCGCAACGGTGGCGCCAATGGCAGATCCTGCCATGGTGCCCACGGCGCGGCCATCGGTGGCAACACTTGCGATGACGAACATCAGGGTGGCGGTTAGGAGGAATTCAATGAGAAGCCATCCGTTTTGGGCAAGGATTGGGCTTGGCTGGGTGGTGCCGAGGTCGGCAACGTTTCCAAGGCTCCACCTGAGGGCAGCGGCGGCGATGAGGCCTCCAAGGATTTGGCTGGCCATGTAGCTGGGGACGCGTTTCCATGGAAAGTGGCCTGTTGCGGCAAAGGCTAGAGTCACGGCAGGGTTGAAGTGGGCGCCGCTCAGGTGCCCCGTGGCGTAAATCATGGCCCCGACGATGAGGCCAAACACGGCACTGATGCCAACGCCGCCAAGGGCGCCGGTTTGGGCGTCGACCATGATGGCGCCGCAGCCTGCCATGACGAGGGCGAAGGTCCCTGTGGCTTCCGCCAGCTCTGGGCCGAGTTTCATGCGCAGGCCTCACAGTTTGGCAAGTGGTTGGATGCTTTTTCGATGGCATCGAGCACGGCGGAGACGCTGGTGTGGGCCAAACGGTACCGGTTCTCTTTGCCAACGCGGTCGAACGTCACGAGGCCGCATTCGCGCAATTGGCGCAAATGGTGGCTGACGTTGCTTTGTGAGTGGCCTGTAGCTTCTGCCAGATCGCCGACGGACTTGGCAGCTTTCTGGATGTGGCCCAGAAGTGCATAGCGGGTCGGTTCGGCGATGCAGGACACAAACAAGTCCTGGTTCATATGATGCGGGACTTGTATGATGACTTGAGTCTGTGGGTTCAGCGAGGGTGTTGATTTACGGCCGATTTGGCAAACTTATCTTTCGCTCTATTTGGATACTCTTGATTATGACATAGATATCATTCAAACCATGCTTCGGCTCCGGCTCGATTGCGCACCAGCGTCAAATAAATCATCGCCAACTTATGATTTGGACGAGGCAGTATAAAGCGACGCCGCAAATGCGTCGCAATAGCTATCATCCAGCACCAAAGGTTGCACGTCGTGGGGCGGCACGTCTTGGTCATCGAAGGCGGCGGTATGAAAGCGGCTTACGCCAATGGCGTGCTGAGTGCCTTCGAAGAACTCGGATATGCTCCCTGGTCTGCAGTTATTGGAACCAGTGCTGGAGGTGCCTTGGCCGCTTGGTACAGCGCTGGACAAGCTGCCTACGCAGAAGCCACATGGGCCTACGCACGCGATCCTCGAATCATTAGCTATCGTCGTGCCATGACGGGACGCGGGCCTTTGCTGGATCACGAGGCGCTCTTGGAAATCGTCTACCGCGAAGAAATGCCTCTCAATTTGCAGCGCCTCAGCCATGCCAGGTGGCCCGTCATTGTGACGGCGGTGGAAGTCGAAACGGGCACGATTCGGTACGTGGATGTGCGAAACCAAGACGCCATCTCTTGGCTCAAGGCGACGGGCCGTCTACCCTTTGCAGCAGGTCCACCGGTCACCATCAATGGCGTTGATCACATCGACGGCGGGACAGTGGATCCTATTCCGGTCCGTTATGCGGTGGAAACCCTTGGCGCAACCCGCGTCACATTGCTTCTAAACAAGCCGCAAGGTCCTCGCAAGCCAGATCCAAAGCTTGTCACAGGAATCGCAAGCCGCCGATACCCGGCGCTGCGTGATGGCATCATGCGACACAACGCCATCAAGGACGAGGCGCTTGACTACGCGATGTCTCCGCCGCCGGGCGTTGCGGTGGATATCATTCGCCCCAGTCGGCCAACTGCCCTGCATCGGTTGAGCCGCGACTTGCCTGCAATCAATGATGCGATTCAATTGGGGCGCGATGATGGTGAGCAATTTGTCATTGAACTGGGTCATGCCACCCGGAATTGACGCACGGACTCGGCGTCGTCCGCCAAGATCGCTTTGGCAATGGCTGCGGTGGTCTCGAAGCGCCGATTCAAAGTGGCCTCATTGTGCGCGCCTAGGTGCGGTGTCAGTATGACGTTTGGAAGGTCTCGAAACCGGTCCAAATCAGGGCAATCGGGTTCGTTTGGCAGTACGTCTGCTGCGTATCCGGCCATGTGGCCGCTTCTAAGGGCTGCTTCTATGGCAGCTTGGTTCACAATGGGGCCGCGGGCGGTATTGACGACCATGGCGCCGGAGGGGAGCAAGGCCAATTTAGTGGCGCCAAGCAAAGTGTCTGTTGTACCATCGAGGGGCACATGAATGGTAAGAAGGTCACTTCGATTCAGTAATTCATTGAGGGACACGTAGGGGGCCGTTAGGTCTGAATTCGGGGCGATGTCGTGGGCAATGACACTTGCACCCAATCCTTGCAGGAGTTGCACC
>JBFJXT010000078.1:0-8881 GCA_041623015.1 Thermoplasmatota archaeon
GATTCTGTCTCGGCGCCGCCCGGCTCCAAAGGGATACTCAGGGTGTGGGAACGCGTCAAGGTCGTGAAATCGCTGTAGCGAACTTTGACCGTGATGGTAGCAAATGCGCGATTATCCTTGGAGGCAATGAGTCCCACGAGGAGTCTTTTTGCAGAGTCCATCACGGCAGTGGGTCGAGATTCGTCTCGGGCGTAGGTTCGTTCATTTCCACGGGATTTGGACGGGCCTTGATCTGCTTCTACCACTCGATGATCATACCCGTTGGCGACCGCATGGAGCCAGTGACCGTGTTTTCCGAATCGAGCTTCTAGGAATGCGGGGTCGGCACGGGCCAAGTCTCCAACCGTTGGTAAGTCAAATTCTTCCAGGGCACGGGCAGTTTTGGGACCGCATCCATTGATGAGCCCAACCGGCAGCGGGTCCAGAAACTGAGTGAGTTCGTAAGGGGAGACCACGGTAACGCCGTGGGGCTTGCGGTGGTCGCTGGCAATCTTGGCCACGGACTTGTTTGGGGCGACGCCAATGCTACAGGTGAGGCCGGTTTCTCGCTTCACGGCCGCTTGCAGGCTCAGTGCAAGCGCCTTGGCTAGGCCCCAGTCCCCGTTGCATTGGTTGGTCACATCGAGATAGGCTTCGTCCATTCCGACCACTTGGAGGAGGGTGCGGGCTTCGGCGGCGTCCGCATCCGCTGAATTTTCCGAGTCCACAGGTGCTGGGTCAGCGTACTTGGCCAAGACCTCCATGACATGTTGACTTGCAGGCTTGTAGAGCGTGAAATCAGGTGGCAAGAACGTCGCTTGGGGGCAGGCCTCCCAGGCCTTGCTGATCGCCATTGCGCTGTGAATGCCATATCGCCTGGCGGCGTAATTGGCTGTGGAGACGACGCCTCGACCTTTGCCTTGCTTTGGGTCGGCGCCGATGACCAAGGGAACATGGGCCAAGGTTGGGTCTTGAAGCGCGTGGACGCTGGCGTAAAACGCATCCATGTCTACGTGAAAGAGAATTTGTGCTCGCGCTGGGGCTCGCTCTATGCCCTCGGTCGCGCGGCGCATGGAGGGATGAATGTTTCAAGTTGAATGAAGCGGCTGCGCCGAGATGAGTGAAAGTACGCCAGGGGTGCAGATTTATCTTCTCAACCAGGCATGCTCGGAGGGATGGCTGCCCCCATTCGCCGGATTTCTGCCGGAAAAACAATCCTGTTTAGCATTCTAACGTTCGGAATTTACTACCTCGTTCAGGTGTTCAAGATGAGCAGTGACCTGCACCAGAACCAGGAGGGCGGCACCAAGAGCTGGCAAGTGCTCTTCTGGCTCGGCCTCGTCTTTGCAATTCCCATGTACATTCTGTACGTGCTCAATTTCATCCAAGCCAAAAACCTGCGCGAACGCAACGGCATCCCCGAGAGCGGAACCGGCGTTGCCTCCGTCATCTTCCTGTTTGTGCCCGTGATTCCGTTGCTGGCCCAATTCCTCTGGAACGCATACTACAACGCACTGGCAAGCGACGTGGGACAAGCCACCGGCGGCGCCGTCCCCAGCCCCACCCGCAACTAGGCAAGCGTTCTAGTCCAGCAGGGACTGGCGCGGCGCGTGGGCCAACGGATCCAAGACGTGGAGCGCAAGGCAGGCAAGAAGGTCGATGACCTTGCCAAGAGCCTCCTACGCCTCCGCCCAGTTCGTGGGCCCGCCCGCCGCCTCGCCAACAGCCGTGCTGCTTGGGCTTTCGTGAGTCGCCTCGACCGCATCCGAGCCAACCGGCTGCGCGATCGCGTCCAAAAGAGTCCGGTGCCCCACCACGTGGGCATCATCATGGATGGAAACAGGCGATTTGCCCGAATCCTAGGCCTCGACCTCCTCTCCCTTGGCCATGTGGCCGGCCAGGAACGCCTCGAAACGGTCCTTGATTGGTGCCTTGAATTGAACATCAAGGTGCTCACGGTCTATGCATTTAGCACCGAGAACTTTCAGCGCGCCGACGACGAGCGGGAATTGCTCATGGAACTGTTCGAGCACAACTTCCGCAAAATGGCAGACGATCCCCGCGTCCACAAGAACGGCATCCGCGTTCGCGTCATTGGCCACTTAGAATTACTTCCCGAGGGTGTTCGATCGGCGGCTGCGCACGTCATGGAGCGCACTAAGGATTACGACAATTACGCCTTCAATGTGGCCGTTGCTTATGGTGGACGACAAGAAATTGTCCAGGCCGTTCAACGCATCGCCGCTGAAGTACGAGATGGAGATCTGGATGCAAACGACATCACGGACCATACCATTGCGTCTCGCCTCTACACCGGCGACCTTCCCGATCCTGATTTCTTGATTCGCACCAGCGGCGAGGAGCGCCTTAGCAACTTTTTGCTCTGGCAAACGGCATACTCTGAGCTCTACTTTGCCGATGTCAATTGGCCAGAATTAGATCGATCCCGGTTCCTTCGGGCCATTGAATCATTCCAGAAACGGCAACGTCGATACGGTCGTTAACCACCGCCTCGAAAGAATGGAGCCCAACAACGGGCGCTTTTGTGACCAAAATATCACTCAAAAAATATTAGGAAACCCGCAACGCCTAAATTTAGTGGAGGCCGCCTCGGGTGTATGCGAACTGCACTGGTGTTCGGGCTGATTCTAGCCTTGGCAACTCCAGCCTCAGGATTTCTTCTTGTAGGCGAAGATTCAACGGGCGACGGCCACCATTACGTGATGGATGAAGCCGATGTAGGCGACACCATCAGCGCCAGCCGCACCGATATTCTCGGCCTCGACGTGGCAGAGGACGCCGAAAACGTCCTGATTCGCCTGCGAATTGCCGACCCCCCTAGTGGAACGGGCGGCTACATGTACCACGTGTCGTTCCAACGCGGCGAGGCCCTTTACTGGACGTGCTGGGCCATTCAGTGGATTGGCAACCAAGTTTCGGAAGAGAACCTCAAGGGGTGCAGCCTGTTTAGTGAGGGAACCCAAGTTGGCCCCGCCGTCACCGGCCCCACGAACCTGGACTCTACGGGCGTGTTTGCCGAGAGCGACCAAGGCATTGAGGTAGGAGAAGCCGACGATGCAACGTACGTTCTCTGGCCAGTTTCGAAGGCCGAAATCGGCGGGGGCCTCGTAGGTCTATCCGATTTCACCGCAGATACTTGGTTCCGTGGCGGCACCACCGCAAACGTGGGCAGTACCTCCGATACCCAGTACCACTGGGGTGCCTCTGATGTTGGCCCCGACGAAGGAACATGGAGCCTCCCGACTCTGGAAGTCCCCGAGGAGCCGTTCTTGAACCTCACCGCCGCAAGCGAATGGAGTGCACCCGCCGGCAGCGCCGTGGAGATGCCCGTGACCATCAACAGCAACGTGGAGAACATCACCCTCTCCATTGAGGCGCCCGAATCGTGGAATGCCACCTTCGAGTGGACGGACGCCGTCATGAACGGCACCGGCAATGCCACCGTTCGCTTCATGACCCCCACCATGGAAAACCGCACATTCGGCTTCACGATCTTTGCCGCCAGTGAGTCCCTTGCTGCCGAGCTGCCCATCTCCTTGTTTACCACCGAGGCGGAAGCGGTTCTTCCCGACGAAGACGTTGACCCCGAAGAGCCCGTTCTAGAGGCAGAGGTCAAGGACACCCCCGGCGCCGGCGCCGTGGTGCTTCTGGCTGCATTGGTTGGCGCAGCCGTTGTGGCCCGCCGAAAGTAAACCAGGCAAAGCGCCTCACCCCTTTCCCCCTCCTTTTTTTGGGGCCCGCAAAAGGCCAACGGTTCGGACACCCTCTTGCAAGAACCGAATCCAAAGGATGCGCCACGCTGGGCGCTTTTCAGTTCATTTCTCCTAGAACCGCCGAGGCGATTCAGGCAAGTGGGGTCGGCCGGGCTCGAACCGGCGACATCCGCATCTTCAGTGCGGCACTCTCCCGACTGAGTTACGACCCCATGTCGTAGAGCCGCCGACCCCAGCGTGGTATATGAAACGCTCCCTTCGGTTTGGACAATGGCACCCCGAGCCACAACGGCTATTGTCCACGCAGAGGTCACAGGAATCGTGGCTGAAGCGTCCGCGCGTCGAACCGTCCTCAGGGACTATTTCGGCGAGAACGGATTGGCCAAGTCAACGGTTCTCTCCGACTACAAAGGAAGCACCGAGAGCCATAGCTTCGCTTACCGCGTTGGCAACAAATTGGTGCGCTCCAACAACGACATCATCGCCAACATCACAGGGCTGCCCGGTCAATTTAGAGACAATTGGGCACAACTTCGAGACCCGGAGCAGCGCCGACTCCTAGCCCGTGCCCTCGTAGACGACTCGCTCCTCACCGCCCACCGACGCAAGGCGATTTTCAGCATCCTCCTGTGGAGTTCACTGTTGGTCTGGGTCATGGTGGGTGTGGTGGTGGCCGTTGTGAACCGCGACGCGCTTGCCACATACCAGAGCGTCTACTCATTGTTCTTCTACAGCCTCGCCACGAGCCTGTTCCTGCCGACGCCATTTGAGATCCTCTTGAGCAATGCGGTGGTGCGCCTCGGCGTCTTATGGACGGTGCTGGTGGCCTCCGTTGCCAAGGTGGTTGGATCGTGGCTGGTCTTGATGATGGGCGACAAGGCCAACGAAGGATTGCAGCAAGTGCTCGCCAGGCACGAGACCCTGTCACGGGCGTTTGGGAAACTGGAGGCATTCGCGCAGCGATTTGGCTACTTTGCCGTGTTTGTGCTGTTTGCCATCCCGTTCATGAGCGACACCGCCCCTCTGTTCGTCCTGGCAGTTCTTAAGATGCGCAAGTCCATCTTTTTGGCAGTGACCTTCGTAGCCATCGTGACGCGAAGCCTGTTGTTCATTTACGCCAACGACTTCTTTGCATCGATTTTCTAAGCGCGCTCAACGCGCGACTTGAATCTAAAATATCAGTTTGCTAGATATTATTGACTAGAGATTTGGGACCTAATCCGCCTAGATTTACGGACTCAAGCGTCCATTTCTTCCACAAGCATGCCACCCTTGGAAAGCAAACGGAAGGTGATTTTCGGGATATCTGCCCCCTCCATTCGCGCCTGCCGAAGGTTACTTGCCATGCTCGTGACACCCATCCTGAGCGTGTCTGGGAGCGCAATAAGTTCACTGGTCAACAGGAGGTCCATGCGCGGCGAATCCAAATCGGGTTGAATCTGCGCATGCTCCGAAAAAGTAGAGCGCGTCAGGTGCCGAAGCCGTGCATGGGGCAACCTAGACCCTTCGTCACCGAGGTGCACCTCGATGCGTTCGATGGGTGCTGGCCACCCTTCGCTCATAGATTGAATAATTCCATTCCTCACTATATAGTCTGGGGCGGGGGGAGGAACTAGCTAATTTTGAGCCACCCAAGGGCGAAGGGGTTTCAAACGGGGCCCGGTGGGCAACCCATGGCAATCTTGGGCGTTGACCAAGTGGCAATCGCAGTGAATGATGTTGAGGATGCCACGCGCATCTACGAGACCATCCTCGGCCTGAAAGCTGGCCACGATGAGACTGTCGAAGACCAAGGTGTCAAGACACGATTTTTCCCCGTTGCAGACACCATGACGGTGGTGGAAGCCCTCGAACCCACGGGAGACAACACACCCGTTGGCAAGTTTTTGCAAAAGCGCGGCCCTGGTGTCCACCACATCGCATTCCGCGTGGATAATCTCGATGCAGAATTGGCTCGCCTCAAGGGCCTAGGTGTTCGCCTCATCGACGAGGAGCCCCGCATTGGCGCCGAGGGCAAGCGCATAGCATTCTTGCACCCCAAGGAGACCGGCGGCGTCCTCATCGAATTGTGCGAAGCCCTCCCCTGAACCGCCACCACCAACCGCTCGCGCCGGCCGCTGAGGCCATATGAGAGTCCGGGCTCCGCGTGCTATGGACTGGAACGTTGAACGATTGGAGCACTGCGCCTCCACTATGGACGAGGCTGAGACGCGCGCCAAAGCGGGCGCCCCCGATGGCACGGTTGTTGTGTCAACGCAGATGGAAGAAGGACGAGGCCGCCATGGCCGTGCCTGGAGCAGCCCAGAAGGAGGCCTGTACCTCAGCATGGTCCTGCGCGATGTTCCTAATCCCCAATTTTTGACCATGGCCCTTGGAAACGCCGTGGCCGACGCCCTGGAGGTGGCTGGCGCAGAGCCCCGCCTCAAATGGGTCAATGATGTGTTCGTAGAGGATCGAAAAATCGCAGGCATCCTCGTTGAAGCAGAATCCACGGGTAACACCATTGACTTTGTCGTGGCTGGCATCGGCATCAACGCCAATGGCCATGCTTCCGAGTGGGGCACCCCGCTTTCTGAAACTGCCATCACGCTCCAAGATGTGCTGGGAGCAGACATTTGCATGGAGGACCTTGAAGCATTGCTCCTTGACGAGGTGTCTCGTTGGGTTGAAGTCGTGCGCCAAGGCCGCAGTGATGAAATATTGGCAGCTTGGCGTGCTCGTGAGTACCTTGTGGGCAAGAAAATCGGCCTGGATCCGGATGGCGACTTGTGTACCAAAGTAGTCGGCACGGTTGTAGGCGTGGATGATGAGGGCCGCCTACTTTTGGAGACAGAAACAGGAATTCAGGCGTTTAACGACGGATCTGTCTTCATTTCATAGTGACTTTTCTGCATCTCGCTAGGCGATTTGTGAAAAGCTTTCACAACTGTTAGAATATCCACGTAAATGCAGCGTCGATGAAACTCATCACCCTATTCGCCCTAGCAGTTAGCGTTCTCATGCTCGCCCCCACCGCTTCCGCGTACGACCCCGACTTCGACTTCGCCTTCGCTGCCCCCTGTGGTAGCATTACCGGCATGGGCGTTGTGCCCTACACGCTCTGCATGGGCGCCTGGGCCGCCGGCGTCGGCAGCGGTGCCTACGTGACCGCCTGCAACCTCATCTTCGGCCCTGGCACCTGCTAGAACCAAGATACATTCTCTTCCAATTCTTCCCCCCCTTTGCGCCCTCGTTGGCACCCCGATCAACCCGCTCGAGCGGAAATCCGCTCAGATCCCAAAAGACACTGGAGCAGGTCGAGTCGATTGAATTCCCAGCAAAAAATCACCACGACGTCGACAACTGCCGACGCTCTCTTCGCCACCCTTTAAGCACCCCTCCAAATGGGACGCCCATCCCATGGCCGTCGGCATCATCAGTTACGGCGCCTACGTACCGCGCTACCGCATCCGAAGCGAAGAGATTGCCCGCGTTTGGGGCGATGACGCGAACATAGGGCGAGCGCTCAACGTACTCGAAAAATCGGTCCCCGGCGTGGACGAAGACGTGGCCACCATTAGTGTGGAAGCGGCTCGCCAAGCGATGCGTCGCGCCCCAACCACGCCCGGGGACATCGGCGCCATTTACGTGGGCAGCGAATCACATCCATACGCCGTAAAACCGACCGGCACGGTGGTCCAAGCTGCGATTGAAGCAGGCCCTTACCTGACCATGGCCGATTACGAATTTGCCTGCAAAGCTGGCACCGCCGCCATTCAAACCGGCATGGGCCTCGTGCAATCAGGCATGGCAAAAACCGTGCTCTCCATCGGCGCCGACACCAGCCAAGGCGCCCCAAGCAACGCCCTCGAGTACAGCGCGAGTGCCGGCGGGGCCGCGTTCTTGATTGGCGGAGACAAGAAGCACATCATTGCCGAGCTGAACCACACCGTGAGTTTCACGAGTGACACCCCTGATTTCTGGCGCCGCGAGGGGCAAAAATACCCAAGTCATGGAGAACGATTCACCGGCGTCCCCGCTTACTTCCGCCACGTCGAAGCTGCTAGCACCCGACTCATGGCCGACCTCAAAACCAAGCCCGGCGACTACGACCACTGCATCTTCCATCAACCCAATGGCAAATTCCCAGCCAATGTGGGCAAAAAACTGGGCTTCACCCCAGAGCAATGGAAGCACGGCTTGCTAGCGCCCCGAATTGGCAACACCTACAGCGGCGCCGCCATGCTCGGCCTCGCCAATGTGCTCGATCACGCAGAACCCGGCGACCGAATTTTCATGTGCGGCTACGGCTCCGGCGCCGGCAGTGACGCCTTTGATCTCACCGTCACCAAAAACATCAGCAACTTCGACCGCAGCGAAGGCGAACTGCTAGAAACCAGCCTCGCCAACACCACGCAGCTGGACTACGCCATGTACGCCAAAGCCCGTGGTAAATTGGTGATGGCAGGAGGCATCTAATGCACAAACCCCCCCAGGCACACGTCATTGGTGCTGCCCACACCCGATTTGGCGAGATGTGGGACAAGAGCTACCGGGACTTGATGACCGAAGCAGGCCTCGCAGCAATCCAAGATGCAGGCGTTGCCGGCGAGCGCATTGATGAAGTGTTCGTGGGCACCATGAGCACCGGACGGCTCGTTGGCCAAGAGCACGTGGCAAGTCTCCTTCTGGACGGTGCCGGCCTCGCCGATTTGCACCTACCCGCAACCCGCGTTGAAGCAGCAGGCGCAAGCGGCGGCCTCGCGTTTCGCCAGGGCGTCCAAGCGATTCGCAGCGGCGCCGCAGATATTGTCGTGGTTGGCGGCCTGGAAAAAATGACGGACGTTTCCGACGCCGATCAAGCCGCCGTCACCGCCAGTGGCATCGACCAAGAGTGGGAGCATTTCTTTGGTGCCACCGACGCGGCACTCCACGCGCTCATCGCCAAGCGGCACATGCACCAATTTGGCACCACCCGTGACCAAATGGCTGCTGTTGCCGTGAAAAATCACACCCATGGCATCAAGAATCCCTTGGCACAATTTCGCCGGGCTATCACCCCGGAAACCGTGCTCAACGCCCCACTCGTTGCCGACCCGCTCGGCATGTTCGACTGCGCCCCGACTAGTGACGGTGCCGCCTGCGTGGTGCTCTGCTCGGACGCCATCAAAGACTCCTTCAAGCGACCC
>JBFJXT010000079.1:0-8819 GCA_041623015.1 Thermoplasmatota archaeon
AGTGCCGCCGACATTCAATTGGCAGAAGTGCACGATGCGTACACCATCACAGAAATCCTTGCCATCGAAGACCTTGGCCTCGTCAAGAAAGGAGAAGGAGGCCCCGCGACTGTCGAAGGTCGAACCGGCTACGGCGGCGATGTGGTCGTCAACCCCAGCGGAGGTCTGAAAGCGCGCGGCCACCCGGTCGGCGCCACAGGCATTGCCCAAATCGTCGAAGTGGTTGCTCACTTGCGAAACGAGGCAGGCGACCGGCAAGTGCATGATGCCAACATCGCGGTGGCACACAACACCGGCGGCACCGGCGCCACGGCGGTTGTCCATGTCCTTGAGCGAGGTGGACAATGAGCGTGCCACGCTTCTGGCGGGAAATCCCCCAGCGCTACAACCTCCGAGCCAGCCAATGCGGCGTCTGTGAGGCCGTCCACTACCCCCCTCGCACCGTGTGCCCCGTGTGCCGGCGCGCCAGCATCAACAAGATGCGGGACATGAAACTGGCAGGAACGGGCAAGATCTTGGAATGGACCCGCGTCCACAAGGCCGCGCCAGGGTACGAGAAGCAAGTCCCCTACATCCTGGCACTGATTCAGACACCCGAAGGCCCCCTGGTAACGGGTCAAATTGTCGACCATGACGGTGCCGAGGTTCCCAACGACGCCGACGTCAAGGCAGTGTTTCGGCGACTCGGAGAAGACGGGGATGCCGGCGTCATTTACTACGGCATGAAATGGGTGCTTGCCTAAGCCGCCCCCCTGCAGTCGGTCAGTCAGATCGGTTCGCGCCGTTGCCTGGCTATGGACCGTTCCAAAATATCCCGGTACTCCCGTGGCAAGCTGTCTTTGATGACTGCTTCCACTGCTTGAGCGCCTAGCTCCGTTGTTGCCCAGAGCGCCTTCACGCCCAAATGCAGATGCACCAGTCGAAGTTGCTCAATAATGGCGTGGCGAGCAAATTCTGAAAGCGATCGAAAGCCCAGTTCTGGGTGTTCTCGAATCAATGCAACCACTTGTTTTGCCAGCTCTGCTGGTAGCCCTGCTTGCCGGTAGTTCCCGCCGCCTTCGCCCATCCCACCCTACAATACACCTAAAGTTCTTCCATAAATCTCAAAGGTATCAAATGGTATTAGCCGCCTAACACAGTTGGCTTGTGTGAAAGCACTCAGCCGCCTCGAGCAAGCAACCCACCATCACTGAACCCCCGTGCCACTCCAATCCTCAAGCCCCCAGGCACCCGAATCACTCCGATTGACCATCATTTGGCTCGCCTTCGCCACATGGATGCAACAAGGAGCTTGGGCCTTCGTCGCCCTGGCATTCACCCTACCCAGCCTTTGGAATCACTGGAAAAACAGTCTCAGGTGAGCCAAAAAAATAGACGCAATCTCGACGCCAAACGACGCGCTGAGACCCTCCGCTATTACGAAGGAATCAAGGAGTGGGGAAGGGGGGACTTGAACCCCCGATCTGCGGATTATGAGTCCGCCGCCCTAACCAACTAGGCCACTTCCCCTGGGGGGACCCACGAGGGTCGCGAATGAGAAAAAGTGGAGTGGGAGGGATTTGAACCCCCGGCCTCGTCCATGCCAAGGACGCGATCTTCCAACTGATCTACCACCCCTTGAGGACAGGTCGGCCGGGCCGCCCTGTACAAGGAGTCACCGGGACGCCCCGGGACAATTCGGCCCAGCCAAGTCCCCTATATGAGCGCTGCGGGATGAAGAGGGGGAAATGGGCAAAAACGACCCGTTGCGCCCGTTCTGCAAGCCCTTCGAGCCACATTCGCGCCCACGTTCCAATAGGATCCACCCGCCGAATCTGACCGGCAGCCAACCCAATCCTTCGACATCTCCCATTGGGGCCTTTCCACTGAAAATCAGCCTGGGCCGTGCTCAAAATTCACCCAGACTCCACTTCAATCCCCGGTTAACCTTCGAGAAGGCATGCCACGAAATTTCTCAGCCGCGACATAAAATTCCTGCGATTTTCATGGAACCGCCTCTTCTAGGTCCAAATCCAATGCAAAGTGTGGCGCAAGCCATACCAGCAGACACCTACGCAAGGCAGCACCAGTTTCTGCGCATTTCAATTCTCACGATGGCCGTGCTCATGGTAGCTGCGGCCACCTCAACGGCCCTCATCATCACCGGTTCATTCCTGGGCGATCCAGCCGTGCAAGCCACCGCAGTTGCGTTGGTGACATTTGCCTTGAGCTTCTGGTTCAACGAAACAAAGCGAACCCAACTGGCAAGCCGCATCTTCGTCGCTGCAACGTTTCTGGTTGTCTGGGTCTTTACGGTGCAGATTCAAGGAAGCGGATACCTCGTTGGAAACTACGCATACCTCGTCACGGTCGTGCTCCTCGCGAGCTTCCTCGTCCCCCCGCTAGAAACAGGCCTGTACGCTGTTGGGAACCTGGTTGGAATCTACTATCTGTGGTCCCAAACAGGGCTGGGCGGAACCGACCTGATCCTGAGCATTTCCTATCAAATCATCTTCAGTGGCATGCTGGTGGTGATGTCCACAATGCGCCGCAACGATGCACAAGCGCTGCTGGAGCGATCCTCTGAGCTGACGGCATCCAACAAGGCGCTGCACGACGCTAACGAAGAGAAAAGCATCCTCCTCGAGTACACAGCAGACGCGATTTTGCACGTGGCCCACGACGGGCGCATCGTCTCCGCTAACCCCTCGGGCCGCATCTGGACCCAGGACGCTTCCGATTGGCGCCACTTACCCGAGCCAGTGCGAGTACTTGCGGAGGACGCCCCGGCGGTGGCCCAACTGGACTTAGAAGACGCCCCCGCCAAACGGATTCAGTTACAGGCGGTGCCCGTCGATGTGCCCCGCCCCGGCGCTAGGGTGCTATTCATCTCGGATCGCACGGCGGAACTGCGCGGCTTGGAAGATGAGCGCCTGCGACTGGAACAAGCTGCCCTCATGGAGAGCTACCAGAAGGAGGCTCAGATGCAACGACGCTTCTTGAATCTCGTGAGCCACGAGTTGCGCACCCCAGTGACGACGCTGAAGTTGCAATTGGCACTCCTTCTCAGCCATGCGGGCAATCTTGGCAAAAAGAACAAGCCAATTGTTGATCGAAGCTTAGACCGCCTTGATCGACTGCTTGAGGATATTCTTGACCTTGGATACCTGAAAGAGGGCCGATTGCCGCTCCACGTGAGCATCATTGAGGCTGTGGAGACCGTCCGTGCGGTGGTGGATGTGTGGCAGGACGTTGCTGTCTCAAAGGGCCTTGAATTCAAATTCGACTTGCAGCCCCATATGCTCGAGGCAGACCCCGTGCGATTGCGACAATTGGCAGACAACTTACTGGCCAATGCATCCAAATTTACCAACAAAGGCAGCATTGCCTTCAGTCTTCGGCAGGAAGAAAACACTTCCATTATGACGGTTCGAGATACTGGAATTGGCTTTGAGCCAGAAATCGCCGAGAAGCTGTTTACTCCTTTTGGGCGGCCTCATGAAGAGTCCCTCAGCATCTCAGGTGCAGGCCTTGGATTATCCATTTGCCAAGGCATCGTTCTGAGCCACGGGGGCACTTTTACAGCTAGAAGTGAGGGCTTGGGAAAGGGTGCTGAATTTGAGATTCGCTTGCCGCTGAGTCAAAATGGCTCCGCATGACTTGCAGACTGGCACGAGAATTTTCGAAAAAACGGTGCGCCGAATTCAAGCCCCTTCCGTCTGGGTGACTCCAACGCTTCGGCGCGCGGGTTACCGCTGACGGAGCTTACACGCATGCATCACGCTTCGACATCCACGCGGAATGCAGCCCCCCAGAAGGTCCTGAACCAAAACAGCCAGAGTGTGCACCAACCCATATACTCAGAGCGTGTAAGAGGTGGCCATTGCACTGCAAAAGACGGCCAAATCGATATGTTGCCCCAGCATTTTCCACTCATCCCGAGGTGCACTCAAACCACCAACTGTCGATATTGGGCCGATGAAATATACTCTATTTCTCGCTGCCCTCCTTCTGCTCGGCGTTGTCGCCACTCCCGTTGAAGCCCAAACGGACGCGGCCGATCTCGAACTGACAAGCTCAAGCTGCACGGGCGTTGTGCTAGACAACACATTCACGGGCTTCTGCAGCTACGGTTGCTACGGCGATATCTTCGTGAATGACCGCTGGTTTGCCAGTTGGACTTGCTAAACGCGAGCCTAGCATAGCGCTCTCAAATCCCTCAACCATCTTCCCTTAACTTGGACTCGCAGCCTGGCTAGCGGAGCTCGGCGGTAATCTTGCCCACCGAGGGAGCTTCGCCCCCTTCGCAACCCCGGAAGCGCGGCATTCGCTCACGCTCAGCCACGCAATTCACTCACCACACAGTTAGGAAACCTCGCCAAGCACTTGCTGGCTCAAGAGTGGAAAAAGAGAGAAAAACAGCACCAAGAGGCGCCAGCGAGAACCGCTTAGAACAAGAGACCAAGCGAAGAAAGCTCGGCGGTGATCTTGTCTACGGCGTCTTCGGCGTCGGTCTTCTTTCGAGCGCCGGTGCACACGAGCTTACCGGAGCCGAAGATGAGCACGACGACCTTGGGATCGGTGAGGCGGTACACGAGACCAGGGAATTGCTCCGGTTCGTATTCCACGTTCTCCAAACCAAGACCGATGGCGATGGCGTTGAGGTTCAGTTCTGCGCCAAGATCGCTGGTGGCCACGATGTTCTGAATCGTGATTTCAGGGTCGTCAATGGTTTCGAAGCCATTGGCCCGGAGTTCTGCACACACGATGCCCACAGCAGTGTGGACCTCGGCGATGCTCTTGGCACCGGTGCAGACCACTTTGCCGCTGCGGAAGATGAGAGCGGCGGTCTTGGGGGCAGCTACACGGAACACAAGGCCCGGAAATTGTTCCGGCTCATATTCTGCGTTGCTGAAGGTTGCGCTGATGGCGTTGAGGTCCAGTTCCTCTCCGATGGAGGTGCTGGCCACGACGTTTTGGATGTGAATGACAGCCATGGTCGGAGCCTCCCCGTAGGGATATTTCCGACCATGAAGGGGGCGTATATAAACGACCCCGCTGCCTCATAAGCTGCATATAAGGCCCTTATGTCCCGGGGGAAGGGCTTATGGCCTGGCACCCTCGACGCGAAGTGCCTATACGGGACAACCGGTCGGCGGGTTGTGGCGGTTCCGGTCGGTCGCATCGTCTTCTGGTCGGTGCTTGCAAGCACCCCTATTGCTTTGGCACTTTTTGCCCCCCGACGCTGGGGTGGCGGATTGCTCTGGAACGTCAAGCGGCTCTTCGTGGATTACCGCTGGCACTTGGCGCTCTTCTTGGCCATCATCGTGGAAAAGAACTGGATTGACAGCCTCAACGATCCGATTCGGGGCGTCTTTGGCGACAAAACGTGGCTCATTCATGCCATCGAAGGTGACTTCACGTTTTGGGTGCAGGATTTCTTCAGAAACGACGCCCTCACGGCGTTCCTGAGCGTCCATTACCTCTGGACCTACGTGTTTGTCAATTACTTCACGGTGATTCTGTTTGCCTACCGAGACGACAAGGAATTGGCCAATCTCGCGGCGCTCAATTACAGCCTGATTTACGTCCTGGCCATTCCGTTCTACATCTTCTTCAACGTGCAAATCACGAGTGACTACATCCCCGGTATGGACGCCTTGCTCTACTACTCTGGAAGCAGCTTCTTCGACTTCTTCGTCCGCGTGGACCCCCTCGACAACGCCTTCCCGAGCTTGCACACGGCGATTCCCTTCGGCCTCATCTTGACCATTTGGTGGGCCATGAAGCGCCGAGGCTACAACTTGCGCGACTGGGAGCACCGAGCATACCTCATCTTCCTGATTGCCAATTTTTTGATCTACCTCTTCAGCATCCTCTACTTGGGCATCCACTGGGTCACCGACATCCCCGGAGGCATGCTCGTGGGCTTGATGGGTGCGCTCATCGCGGATGAATTCCGATTCGATTTCTTCCGGGCCTGCCAACGGGTTGAATGGATGGCACTGCAATCCATGAAGCCGGTGCTACGCAGCATGGGCCCCGTGGGCCGCCGACTGGGCTCCGTGGGCAAGCGACTCCTGCGGGGCCAACCATGAGCCTCGTTGAGGACCCGTTACGCGACAAACTCATCGCCTACCTTCGAACCACCGGCAGCGACAGCATCAGCGGTGTGGCTAGGGCCTTGAGCGAAGGCCGAGACAAACCCATCCATCGCTTGACGGTGGCAGGATATCTTGCCGCACTTTCTGAGGAAGGCGTGCTTCGAGAAATCGCCCGACCCCCCAGCAAACACTACCAATTGAGCAACCCCAACCAACACCGGGATCTCTACGAACGCATCGGGCAAGCCGTCCGCGAGGTTCCCATGTCCGTAGAATTGCGAGGTGTTACCGCGCTTGCTGCCCTCTGCCGTTCTCTTGGGCGCCCCGTCTTCCGGGTGGAGTTACAACGAGCCCGGCTCCCGGTGCCTGATGACTTGCCCCGCGCCGTGTTGCCCGATGATGAACGGAAGCGGGTTCGTCTCGCTTTGCTCAAGCGAAAACATCACACCGTGGACGTCCCCAAGGGAGACCCCATGTTCATGGCGCCACGAGAAATGATTGTTGGCCCGGTGGATGAGGTGCTGAAACGGGCGTTGCTGATTGCCTGCGACGCAGACCACCTTGCTGATGACACGCCACGGGGTCGCCAAGTGGCCTTGCCCATGGGAGATTCCGAATGACCTTGGAAGACTCGGTACTCAAACGCATCACACCCACGGACGCTGAGCGGGACGAGGTCAAATCCTTGGTTTCCGCTCTCGAATCCCAAGCAAATGGCGTGCTCGAATCCATCAATGTCCCCGGCCGCGCCGCCGTCCAAGGCAGCATCGCCAAAGACACGTACCTGGCCGGCGATCGGGATGTGGATTGCTTCTTGCTCCTCGACCCGAGTGTTGAGATTGAACGCTTAGAGTCCATCACGGAAGCAGTGGGCGAGGTTGTGCTTGAATCGTCTCAGAAAAAGTACGCCCAGCACCCGTACCTCGTGGGCACCCGGGATGGCGCACAAGTGGATTTGGTGCCGGCCTACGCGGTTGCGTCTGCATCGGACAAAATGAGCGCCGTAGACCGCACTCCATTCCATACCGCTTGGGTCGCTGCACACCTGGACGGGGCCGCGCGCAATCACGTTCGCCTGGCCAAACAATGGCTCAAGGGCGTCGGTTGCTATGGCGCCGACACCGCCACCGCGGGGTTCAGCGGCTATCTCGTGGAAGTGCTCATTGGCCGATTCAAGACCTTCCCGGCCTTCGTTGAGTGGCTGGCTCGCAGCGCCACCCCTCGCCGCATCAGTCTCGGAGATGATCACGTAGACGATGAGGTGAGCCTGCTAGTGGTTGTGGACCCGGTGGATGCGGCGCGTAACTGTGCCGCCGCCGTGGGCGAAGACACCCTTCTTCGCGCAACCCAAGCCGCTCGCACCTACCTGGCCGATTCCCAGGAGGCCTTTTTCTGGCCAGCACCGCCCCGCGCTGAGTCGGCCGAGACCCTCAACACGCACTTGTCAAGCCATCGCCAAACGTGGTTGGGCCTCGAATTGACCCCCACCACGGACCGGCTCGACATCGTGCTGCCTCAATTCCAAAAAGCATCCCGAATGCTCGGTGACACCCTCCAACGAGCAGGATTCCCCGTCCGCGCCGTGGACGTGCGAGTAGGCCACGATGAATCGGGTACGGAGCGCGTGGGCATCCAGTGGCTGCTTGACGATGTGACACTCCCCGAGCGTCGACTCCACCAGGGCCCCGATGCAGAAACACAACCCAATGCCGATCGCTTCCGCAAAAAATGGGAAACCCACAAAGACACCGTGGGACCCGTTCACGCGGAGGCCGGCCGGCTCCAAGTGGAAGTGCTCGTGCGCCAACGACGCGCCCACGAACGGCTAGCCGCAGATTTGCCCAATATCCCCCTTGGCAAGCACGTGAAAAATGCCCTCAAGGCACACAATTTGCTTCACGACCCTGCCGACGCGAGTGGTTTCTGGAGCCCCGCCGTGGCTGACTTCGTACTCGACCGTCGTCCCTGGCAGCGATCATGATGCACGTTCTTGACTCCGCTTGGGACGGCACCCATTCCAGGCTCATCGTTGCGCAGCGCACTGAAGACGGTGACGCCACCGAAGTGACCGCCCTTGAGCCTGAAGGTGCCTTCCGCTGGACCGTGTCCGAAGAGCGCATTTGTGTTGGCCGGTGGGAAGAAGGCGCATACATTCCCTGCCCCGAACAGCGACCCGTCAGTAGCGACTCCGTTTGTGGCCGCTGCGCTCCCGAATGGGCAGCGTGCATCTTCGAGCCCCGCCTTCACGGCGATCACGACGATTGCCCTCTGTGCCAACGGGAACACGTGGTCTACATTGCTTGGTACGGCGGCTTGCCCAAAGTGGGCCTCACCCAGCGACGCCGATTGCTCACTCGTCTTCGAGAGCAAGGCGCCGACGCTGGCTTCGTGCTTGCAAGCACCCAAAAAGACGGCACGCCCCTAGATCGTCGCGGCGCACGCGACACGGAACAGAGCGTGAGCTTTCTGCACGGCATCCCCCAATGGCGCCGACACAAAGAGACGCTCCCGCAGCTCACAAGGCCCATCGATTGGGGCCTGATTGAAAATCGCGCCAAGAGCCTCATGGAGGAATTGGCGGACCGTTGGCCGGTGGAGCAAGAATTGCTTCGCATCGACGAGGTTCCCCTGCCGGTTCCACTGCCAAGCGTTCCTGAGCGTCGGGCCACCGTGGGTGACCATTCTGGAACGTGGCTTGGAGCGAAGGGCACGCACTGGTTCTACAGCCCCGATGCC
>JBFJXT010000080.1:0-8696 GCA_041623015.1 Thermoplasmatota archaeon
CCCGGGGTGTCGATGAGGTTGATGAGGTAGTCCTCGCCCTCGTAAGTGTGCACCATCGAGGCAGAAGCCGAGTTGATGGTAATGCCACGAGCTTGCTCTTCTTCGTCGAAGTCGAGCGCTCGCTGGTCACCGGCAAGATCAGCCGACATCATTCCGGCGCCAGCCAGAAGATTGTCGGAGAACGTGGTCTTGCCGTGGTCGATGTGCGCCGCGATGGCGATGTTGCGGATGCCGTCGAGATTCTCCATGATCTCGGTGGCCTTCTTGATGTTGTCTTCCTTGCGTCCCATCGGGTCACCTTCGAGAGTCGGATACGGCTCGGTGCCAAGAGAATCCTGGCCCGGGCTCGGTCTGGCTTCGCGGAGTCAAAGATGGGCAAAAGGGTATGGGTAGTGACTCGCGCCGTCCAGAAGGCAAAAAATTGGGCCCAGGGCGGCAAATTTGGCCAAACACGAAACCTGCAAGTTTGGGATTCGGGGGCTGCGGCACGTGAATTTCACGGCCAATGCAAGTCGAAATTAAGGAGAGAATGAAGGGGAAAAGGTGCAGAGGAGCGTCAACCGCTCCGAGTGACGTTGGCCTGCTTACGGACCGTGGCTGTGGCCGTCGTCGTGGTGGCACGACTCGTCAGCGGTTTCAGGGTCCGCGCAGGGGTCCTGGTCGTCGGTGGCGCACATGTCCTCGCCCGTTTCGGGGTCCATGCAGGGGTCGTCACCGGCGCAGGTGTCTTCGCCAGTCTCGGGGTCCATGCAAGGGTCTTCACCAGCACACATGTCTTGGTGGGTTTCGGGGTCCATGCAGGGGTCCTCGCCCGCGTAGCACTTGACGGTGCCATCTTCGTCCTCGTAGCAAGTGGATTCGGACTCGCAGGTTTCCTCCGTGTAGGTGTCGCCGTTTTCGTCGACGCCTTCAGATTCGGTGCAGGTCCATTCGCCTTCGTCTTCGAACTCCGAGCCGCAGTATTCATCGACTTCTTCGTCGCTTAGCTCTTCTTCGCTTTCGACTTCGCAGACTTCTTCGCTTTCGCAGTAGGTTTCTGTGTAGGTCTCGCCGGATTCCGAGTCGTGAACCGTCTCTTCCTCGCAGGACTCGTGGAACTCCTTGCACATTTCCATGTCGCTGTGTCCATCGGCGTCGCCTTCTTCGTACTCGCACTCAAATTCGTCCTCATAGGACTCTTCGTGTTCGTACGGGGAGAATTCAACTTCGCCTTCGAGCATGAGGCACTCAGCGCTAACGGCCTCGAATGCGTCCATCGCTTCCTGGATGATGGCTTCAGCTTGCTCTTCGGCGGCAGCGTATGCGGCTTCGGCAGCGGCGAAGTCTTCCTCGGTGGATTGCTCGTTGTCCATGGCCATTTCATAGGCGTCATCGGCAGCGTCCATCAGCTCGTCGAAGAGGTCTTCGAGGCCGTCCATGAGGTCGTCTAGCTGGTTCTCGCAGGCTTCTTCCTCGGTGGCAGCGGCGTGTTGGACTGGTGCGTCCTCCATGCCGTCGCCATTGATGTCGTCGTCCACGTTGTCTTCGAGGCCATCGCCGTCGTCGTCCGTGTCATCCACGTCGTTGATGCCATCGCCATCCGTGTCCTTGTCACTGGTTTGAACCGACTTGACCTTGGGCGTGAAGGTGCCCGCGGTGAGGTCCACGCCTTCTTCGAGGTCGAAGTCGATGAGGATGTCGGTGCCGTCTGCGTCAACGGTGAAGGCACCGGAGACTTGGATGACGTTTCCAAACACATTCAGGAGGCGCTCGGAGCCGTCGTGACCAATCACAGTCACTTCGCTGACGGCGACGCGGAGGCCTTCGTAAGCTCCAGCGTCGATGGTAAACTCAGAGAGCCCTTCTTTGGCATCGGCGGAGCTGAGGGCCAAGAGATCAATGGATTTCTTGCCTTCAAAGACGGTGGTCCAGCCAGCGCCTTCAGCCTTGACTTGGGCTTTGGTGAAAGTAACGAACACCTTGGCAGCGTCGTCAGTGAGTGCGTCCTTGACGAACAAGGCACTGGTGTTATCGGAAGTCTCAGAGTCCGTGCCAGTACAGCCGCTAAGCGCAGCCGTGGCAAGGGCGAGCACGATGAGGGCAATCTTGCCCGTGTGCCCACGAAGGGTCTTGGATACCATATGCTTCAAGCCCTGGTTTACTTGTTCTTATTAAGCCGCATCGACGGCCCAGCTCCCTTCATTTCCGCTTCGACTGAACCCTCGAAATCTCGGCCGTTATGCAGCGATTTCCAGGAGGGCTCGCGATTCAACCAAGGGCATGAGTTTACCTTCGAGCACGAACCCCAGGGCAGCCCAGCCTTGTTGGGTCGTGGGTTTTTTGTGCCATGCTACGAAGGGATCTGCGGGCCGGTTCTCTGATGTGACCAGGAGGCCGCGGCCGCCGCGCCGGCAATGGCCTTGGAGCAATTCGAGCCCATTGGGAGCACCGGGCATGTTTTGATCCGTGACAAGAAAGCCACCTTCGATTCCGCGTTTCTGGAGAATTTCGAGGGCCTCGGGGCCATTTTTGGCCTCTAGAATTTCGGTTCCCTCGGGCGTGACTTGTCGTACACTATCCTTGATCAGAAACCGGTGCATTGGATCATCGTCCACGACGAGAACCCACCGCACGGTGGTCGTTAACTGCATATTCATCCCATCCTGCCGGCAACCGCCGACAGACACATTTGGTGGGTCGCGCATATCAAGCGACCCCAAAGGAGGAGCGAGGGAAGAGGAATTGGAGGAGGGGGGTGAAAGTTGGTTTGCGGCCGAATGCTCTAGCGAGCAGACTTGGCGACGCGCTCACCCCTACGCGCGTGCAAGCACACGCGCAGGGTCCGTTCGGCCTTTGGCCTCACTTGAACGTTTGCCGAGCGCTCTAGCGAGCGCTCTTGGCAACACGTTCCAGTTCGTCCTTCTTGCCAACCGAGAAAGATCCGGGGTCGCCCTTGGCAGCCTTCATGATCTCATCAGCCAGGCAGTGAGCGGCAGGCTTGGTGCTCTTGTGGGAGCCAGCCAGTCCACCCTTGGCGAGGTTGCGCAGAGCGATGTCGAGGCGGCGCATAGGCGACACATCGACGGCCTTGGGGACGTTGATGCCACCGTAGCGCAGGCGAGTCACTTCTTCGCGAGGAGCAGAGTGCTCTACGGCGCGAACAAGAGCCTGGATCGGGTTGTCCTTGGTCTTGTCAGCGATGCGCTCGAAAGCGTCCTCGACGACCTTGTAGGCCTTGCCCTTCTTGCCGTTGTACACAGCAGAGCGCATGACGTTGTTGATCAAGCGCTCAACGATGTTGACGCGCTGCTTGGCAAAGCGTCGGTTGGCGTGGCGGGCGCTGCTGTGGGGCAAGCCGACCAAGTCGAGCCTGATGTAGCGAGCGAGGCCCACGTCGCGGATCTCGATGCCCTCAGCGCCGTACTTGCCAAAGAGAGGAGTCTCTGGCAGAACCACGACGGGTTCTTCGGGTGCGGTCTCCTCGGCGGCGACCTCGGCAAGCTGCTCTTCCGTCTGAATGGTAGGTTCTTCCGTCATGGTGATCACCGCATCGGCTTTTCGATCTTACCCTTGACGAGCATGTCGAGGGAGGTGTTGTTGACCTTGATGACCTTGTAGCGGACACCAGGAATGTCACCGTACGAACGACCCATGCGTCCGCCGATACCCTCAACGAGCACTTCGTCGTGTTCGTCGATGTAGTTGATAGCGCCGTCGCCGACCGCGAAGGCGGTGATCTGGCGGCCGTTGCGGATCAACTGCACCTTCACGCACTTGCGGATGGCGGAGTTGGGCTGCTTAGCCTCGATGCCGACCTTTTCGACGACGATGCCGCGGGCCTGAGGAATGCCACCGAGCGGATCGGCTTTTTCCTTGAGGCGCAGTTCGCGGCGCTTGTAGTAGCGGTCCGACCAGCGGAACTTCTGCCGGTCGTTCTTGAGCTTCCTGGCGGCGTTGATTCCCGTTGCCATGGATTTTTCTCCTTATGTAGGTAGGGTTTCGCGTCTTCACCAGGGGTCCGGGCCAGCCGCCAAGCGTTCCGGTCCCTGCCAGCCGTGAGGCCAGGCCATAATAGGCAGGACGATGCAAGCCGCGCGACAGGAGGTGGGTATTTGACCCTTTTGTGGGGTCCAAGTGGACGCCATGTCCCCAACCCACCGTGATTCGGGGCGGTCTGGGGCTTCAAAACTTAGTGACGAAGGGAGGAGGAAGGTGAAAGGGATGGAAGAGGAGGGAGACGAAATCGACTCGATTCGCGCTAGGCGATGGAACCAACAGCGACGTTGACCTTGGTGCCGGCCACGTGGATGTGGAAGGAGGTGAACTTGTCGATGTTGGCTTCGGCGGTGTATTCGGTTTCGCCGTTGCTGATGGGGAAGTTTTCGGCGTGGGTGCCGTCTTCGCTCACGAGCCATCCTTCGTAGGAGAAGTTGCTGCTGAGGCCGCTGGCAGATACGGTGATCGCCTTGCCTTTCCAGGTGGCGTCGAAGTCAATGCCGTTCACGGTGGCTTCGTTGACCATGAAGTCTTGGCTTCCTTCAGCGGAGCTGGCGTAGCCGACGACGACTGCGTTGGCGGCGTCGAGGCGCACTTCAATGCGGTCGAGGGTGTGGTCGGTGCTGTAGTCCACGGCTTCGGTGAAGTTGAGGCTGTAGGCGCCACCGGCGTCGGCGGTGAGGGTGCCGAGCAACTTGTCGGCTTCCACGCCCGTGGTGTCCACGAGGTATGCGCTGAAGGTCTTGCCTTGAGGGTCAGGCAGTTGGGCCAGGACCAAGCTAATCATGGTCTCGGGTTGGGTGCACTTTTGGTCATCGCCAACACCGGCAGGAAGACCATCTTGCTGGCAGTCAAAGGGCAACGTTCCCGAGGAGGGATCTTGGCTGCCAATTGGGTCATTGAATGCGGTGTAGGCGTTGGTGGCGCTGCCAGCCACGGCGATTGCGTGGCCTTGGTAGCTGAATTCGCCGCTGGGTAATTCATCGGAGCAACCGGCGAGGGCTACAGTGAGGAGCGCGACGGCGAGAGGGAGAACCTTCTGCATAGTGTTCGGGGCGACGATTTTGGGGGGGCCTCTTAGGGTTTCTGTCGGAAGCCCTTTTGCCCTTCTTATGGGCGGCTTGCTCGGTCGCCAAAGGTTATGTTCGGTTCCGTCTCGAAGGAACTTGATGAGTCAAGTCACCATGTACACCACCACGTGGTGCCCGTATTGTGTCCGCGCCAAGTCCTTGCTGAACCGCAAAGGGGTTTCCGTGGCGGAGATTAACATCGAGGAAGTGGACGGTGCTCGCGACGAAATGGTCACGCGCAGCGGCGGCCAAATGACGGTGCCGCAGATTTTCATCGGCGAGACCCACGTTGGCGGTTGTGACGACTTGCATGCGCTTGATGGGGCAGGCAAGTTGGACCCAATGCTCGCTTAGGTAGGAGCGTCCGCTTTTTTCCCCTCTTTCAAACCAATTTATTGGCCCCTCGATGCGGGCAACTACGATGAGGACGCAGGGACGGGGAGAATTCCCATCTTGCGCTTGAAGCTGCGAACCGTGTTGATGAGGAGCACAGCGATGGTCATGGGACCGACCCCGCCGGGCACCGGAGTGACCCACGAGGCCTTGTCCCAGACGTCTTCACTGTGATCGCCATGGAGTTTGCCGTCGGCGTCGCGGCACATACTGACGTCCACCACGATGGCGCCGGGTTTGATGTCCTCGGCCGTGAGGCGACGGTGGCCCCCTGTGCCTGTGACGACGACGTCCGCGTGTTGCGTGTGCCTTTGGATGTCCCGGGTCCGGGAGTGGCAGACGGTGACGGTGGCGTCCCGATTGATGCACATGGCGGCAAGGGGCTTGCCAACGATGTTGCTGTGGTTAATGATGCAGACTTCTGTGCCGGCGAGTTCAATGCCTGCTTCATCAAGCAGCAAAAGAATGCCCTGGGGCGTGCACGGGGCTAGGGTTTCGTCTCCAATCAAGGCGTGTCCGACATTTTCCGCATGAAACGCATCCACGTCCTTGTAGGGAACCACGGTGCGGAGTACGCGGCCCTTGTCGATGCCCTCTGGAAGCGGCAACTGCACCAGAATGCCGTTGACATCAGCATCTCGGTTGAGTTTCTCAAGAAGGCCGACCAATTCGTCTTCACTCGTGGAAGCAGGTAGGCGCATGGTTCGGCTTTCGATGCCGGCGGCCTTGCAGGCCCGTTCCTTGTTGCCCACGTAAACGGCGCTGGCCGGATCGTCCCCTACCAGAAGCACCACGAGGCACGGTGCTTTTCCAAAGCGCTCGCGGAGCTCCGAGACTTCACCTTTGAGTTCTTCGCGGATGCGCTTGGCAAGAGCCTTGCCATCAAGGGGCCGGGCGGGCACAGTCGCGGCGACGAGGGGGACCTACATGAGAAGTGCGGCGGCCAATTTCGTTCGCGCTCTTTAGTCACCCAGCGATTCGCATCAACCTGGAGGCCGAAGAAAGTTCAGATTTTGGGCAAGGGGAAGAAGGAGCGTTGAATGGATGAAAGTCCGCGATGGCGTCCCGGATTACGGGCGACCGAGGCAGATGAAATCTAATCGGCCACCAAAGAGTTGATCGCTGAGTTCACAGTCCTGTCCGCGCGGGGTTCCGTCAATTTCGGGGTAATCAATGCAGACAAATGCCAAATTGTCCCCAAAGAGGTCTTGGCTGAGTCCACAGGACTCTTCTCCAGGCCCTTCCGCAGCAACGGAGGGAATGAGGGTGATGCTTAGGGCAAGCGCAGCCATCACGGCGAGGTGTTTGGAATTCGAGTTGGACATCGTTCATTCTCCTGCCCCCGGAAGTACCGGGAGCACCAATGAAGAGAGGATAGCCACCATAAAAATTAGGCCAAAACCCATCATAAATCACTAGTTCCCAGGGAATTTTTTGCCCCAGGGCACAAAACACTTGCGTGCTGCACCGCCCGTAGCCAGAACGCACATCTAATGCGGCCTAATCAACACGAGAGGCGCCAGGACTCATTCTAGCGCCGACGGGTAGTTCCAAACTTTTTCCCCTCCTTCTCCTTACCCCCTTTGTGCGCGACGTCGCCTGCTTTGACCTTGATGGAACCCTGTTAGACCCTGGCGGCAGCATTCGCGCCAGCATTGACAAAGCCGTCGAGGTTGGCGGTTATGAACGATTTAAGCCAGAAGAGGTACTGATTGGGATGCCCTTGCGTGACATCCTCCGCACCCGCACCCAAGATCCGCTGCAGATTGAGCGCATGGTGGATGCGTTTCGGGAATTCTACGTGAACGAAGCCTGGCGCCTCGTCCGCTGGTACCCCGGCGTCAAAAAGACCATTGAGGACTTGCGTGCCGACGGATTTCAAACTGCCATTGTCACCACCAAAGGCGAAGAGGAAGCGATTCGACTCATGGAAAACATAGACGCGGTGGACCTATGGGATACCATTGTGGGTGACGACGATGTTCGCGCCCTCAAACCTGATCCGGCACCGGTCGTAGCAGCGTGTGGCCGATTGCATCGCCGCGCCGTGGACGCCGTCATGGTGGGCGATACTAGTTTCGACGTGGACGCAGGCCGGGCCGCCGGCGCTTGGACCATCGGCGTCGAATGGGGCAGCGGATGGACCTGGGGAGCGCCCCCAACGGGTGCTCACGAATTGGTTGCTGATGCCGATGCACTCGGGGACGCCGTGCGGCGGTGGCGCCACAACCTGTAAGACCCCACCCTCTTGATGGCCGGCTATGAAGTGGGCCGCTGGGGCACTTGTGCTCCTGATGATGCTAAACGCCGCGCCAGTCCAGGCGCAGAGCGCAAGCGACCTCGTGTGCGCAACGAACATGGTGACGGGAGCCACGATTTCGGAGCCCCGGTACTTCTGCGAACCAATGGACTCCACGTTCTTCGTGCAGTTTGATCAATTCGTCGAGGGCCTCGAATACCTCGAAACCACGTTCCCAGACCGCATCGAATTGACCATCATCGGCGAATCCGTCGAAGGCCGCCCACTCTACTTCGTTGAAGTGACGAATGAATTGAGCCCGGTCCCCCGCGAGCAAAAGCTCCAGGTTGGCTACTCGGCCAGCATTCACGCCAACGAACCCGCCGGCCGTGAAGGCATGGTGCGCGTTCTGGAAGACTTGGCCGCCAGCATCGGCCCCCACGGCGCCGAATTGGCACCGCTTCTTGACCACGTCATTCTGAATGTCTGGTTCCCCAACCCGGACTCTTGGGCAAGCGGAGACATGTTTGACGCAGACAGCATCGGCGGTTTGCACAACCCACAAGAGGGCGTCGGATTCGCTCGCGCCAACGCACAGGGCGTGGATTTGAACCGTGAATTCCCAACCCCTGGCTGGATCCTCCCCGAGCACACCCCCATGAGCGAGCCCGAAAGCCGCGCCGTGGTGAACGAATTGCGCTTCAGCGGCAACCACAGCAACCTCGTCAGCGGCACCGACCTGCACGGCATGATCAACAGCCCCAACATGATGCGCTCCATCATCCCGAACCAGGACTACGACTTCCGCCGCATGGTGCTAATCGTGGACCAGCTTCGCACGACCCAGCAGCGCGTTGAGGCAAACTCCGCCTTCGCCGAATGGGAAGGCGCCCACACGGCAACCGCCATCGCCGCCGACGCACTCGGTAGCGAAATCCTGCCCGTTGAGCCCTGCGTTCCTGCAGTCTTGCTTGAGCCATGCGCCGATGACCCAACCAGCCTGCACGGCCGCGCCTACG
>JBFJXT010000081.1:0-8630 GCA_041623015.1 Thermoplasmatota archaeon
CACAGGCAAATGGTCCAAGAAGGATGCCCCCGGAATTGCCCGCGTGGCTGCCCGAGTAGGCCTAGTCACCGCAGGTACCAAGCCACAGCGCGCCATCGAGGTCATCACCCGATTGGCCCACACCAATCACCGGAACGCAGATTCTCGACTGGCATTGTACGCGGAAATCGCCAAGCTTGCCTGCCACGAGGAGCAACCCGCGTGCATCAGGTGCCCATTGGCCGATCAATGCGAGTTCCATCAGGCGGTTCGTGAGGAAAGGTCGAAGTCACGATCTGGCATCCGCCGCTTGTGGAATCGCTGACGGAAATCACCCCGCAAAAAATTGAACGCTACTTGGACCTGACCCGTCGAGCGATCGAAAAAACGCAGGTGGTGGCACCCGGCAAGAGCTTCGCGGCGCGTATGGCGGAGAGTTTCATGGAGATGGCGACGAGCTATTTGGCGGACGCCGTGCACAATCATGGCCGGGGTGACTTTGTCAACGCCTTTGCCCAGGTGAATTACGCTCATGGCTGGCTTGATGCGGGTGCCAGGCTGGGTGTCTTCGATGTGGGCGAAGATGACGTTCTTTTCACCCTGCTCGAATAGCCCACAAAACCCCCATTGTGCGCTTATTCTTTCATATTATCAATAACACGCATGTCCGCGAACTTATGCGCTAGTTGCAAAAGTTGGAGGTGCAGCGGGGCTTCGTTTGGAAACCCCTATATTCAATCCCGGCCCGTGTCCATTTCCCCAGTAAGGACGCGGTTGGGAGGCCGCCGAGCCGGGGACATATACCGGGAGGTATTCCATGAACTATGCGTGGATTCGCGTGGTCACGGACGAATGGGAATACACTGAGCGTGTATCCTCGTAACGTGGCCACCCCCAAGACTAGCATCCCATCCTCATCCCCCTTCCCCACCACGCAAACCCCTCCTGGATGCCTCCGACCCCATTTTCTTGTAGAAGATGCCTTGTTTAGACGGCACTTCGACGGCTCGTGTACCCCTATTCTCGGCCCTGGCTTTGGTGGTTCAACAACCGGTTCCGCCACCTAGTGGATGGCCTGAAGCACGCCGATAACCTGGGCGAGGAAAATGCCCCTGTGGTGGCCCAGCGAATTCGGATGATGAAAACCTGGCTCGTGGTCCGAGCCATCATCACACCTTTCCTGTTTGCGTCTGTGATCTCCGCAGTGATTGCAGCAGTCGTTGGTGCCATTGGAGCAGAGAACGAAGCCTCTGCAGCACTCGCACTGTTCAGGACCGTCTCCAACACCTTTGCCGGAGTGTTCCTTGCAGCGTACTTCCTTGCGAATCGAGTGCTGGGGCAATTGGAGTCCGATTTGCTGCTGATTTTGACAGTGGGCACCCCCCGACCGGCGGAATCCGATTAAGTGCAATAATTTGCCACCAACACATTATTAGCAAATATTATCACTTATCCAAATTCCCGCAACCCTAGTATATAAACGGTCTGCCCGGGCTGGTTCTGGGACGTTTGATGTATGGTCTACCGAACCTCAAACACCCTAGGATCCGATAACAGAGGCCCAACAGGAGGAGCGCTAGGAAAGCGTCTCTTGAGGGAGCTTGACAAAGACTCGTTTGGGTGAAGAGGCCTGCAATCGAGCCTGAACTTGATTGAACAGCTTAGGCGCAATGATCGGCTCATGGGCGCCAATCTGCAATTGGTCTCCCCAGGGTAGCGCGCCCGCGAAGGTGGGGTTGCTGAGGATGCCTGTGACATTCCACACGGTCCACTGGGTGTTGCGTCGGGTGGGCACCCCTTGTTCGTTCAGAGCGTCCGCAATGGCTTGCTTTCCAAGTCCATCCCGGAAGGACTCGAACATGAAGGATACATGAGGCGCTTCCGAGGGAACCACCGAAAGCACGCTGTTTTCCCCATACACGTATCCAAATGGCGCCGGCTTGCCGAGGCTGCCCCCAAAGGTCTTGGCCTTCTGTTCCATGCCCACGAAGACCCGCTCGCCAATTTGCTCTGATTCGAGTTGGGCGATGCGCTGGATGATGTCCATGACGAACCTACCCATGGCGGTGCTCGTGTCGAGGCTTTCTGTGACGCTGGCGAATCCCTTGTTCTCCTTGGTGAGCTGATCCATCATCGCCATGAAATTGCGGCTGTTGCGGTGGATGCGGTCCATTTTGAGGACCAGGATCGTGTCCCAGCGTTCACGATCAGCAAGCATCCGCTGATACTCGGGTCGCTTGGTGTTTCGTCCACTTTGGCCTTCATCCACGTAGGCGTCGACGACATTCCAGTCTTGGGCCGCTGCAAATTTTTGCAGGCGGTCGAGCTGGGCATCCAGGCTGAAGCCCTCTTTGGCCTGGTCTTCGGTGCTAACGCGTGTGTAGAGGGCAACCCGCGTCTTCATCCAAGCCTACAGTCCCTGATTGGGGATTTGAACAACCCGGGTTGAGCGCGGCAATCCCGGCCTTTCTGCGCATATACGCAAATATATGCCGCCTTTGCATATTTGGCAATTTTTTGCCATTTAACAAAACTAGCGAAAGGCAGAGATGGACATGTCCAGCCCAGGCTCATATTTTGGTAATTTCGCAATTATTTTCCCCATTAGCAATTTAGGCAAATTTTCACCGTTTCTGCAATTGGTGAATGGGGTATTGACATGTCCGCCCCCCCCATACTCGACTCCACGTGCGCTAAAATAATTTCATATTTCCGCATGTCTGCAAATATTGGTGCAATAGCCAATATCGGCCCCACTATGGACATGTCCAATATTGGCCAAGAATTTGCACGCCACCTCGACAGCCCTAAGCACCCACAGCACGGACAGATTAGGGCCGCACCGAGGCCCAACCCCCATTATGCAATAGTCGCAGTTATTCCGTATTTTGCGCTAATGACGAATTATCAACCTTTAATGAAAAGTCTGCAAAATGCTTGGCTGCATGCGCCATAACCCAATCCCGAACAGCCCCAAGGGACGCAGCTGAGCCCTCTAGAGCCATGTTGGTCATGACACTCGCTCCGAGCCCGCAGGGATCCAACTTCTCGAACTCCTTTGGCTCCAACGTGACATTGACGGCAATCCCGTGGAAACTGACCCAACGTTGCACCGCAATGCCGACGCTGGCGATTTTCTTCTGGCTCTCATCCGTCCAGACCCCTGGCCATTCTTCCTTGGTGTGGGTTGCAATGCCAAAATGTGCAAGCATTGCGTGCAGGAAGGATTCAAGGTGCCTGACCCAGGCACGCACGTCCCGATTGCCCTCACCTAGGTGCACAATGGGATAGACCACGAGTTGACCTGGGCCGTGCAGCGTGGCCTTTCCTCCGCGCTCAATGGTGAACACGGGAGTGGTGGGGTCAAAGACATCTCCAGGTTCCCCGCGTCGGCCTAGGGTGGCCACGAGCGGGTGCTCCACGACGAGGATGGTATCTGGGGCGTCTCCGGCTTGAACAGCCGCTAGGAGCTCACGCTGCAAGGTGAGGCATTCCCCGTACTCCATGATACCTAGGTCCCGGACATCCACAGTTCGGCGAGGATGCCCGGTTTGAATAAGTTCGGCCTAGGGCAGTGCCGAGATTTCTTTGACCCCGTACTTGGACTCAAACGCTGCCTCAATTCCTTGAACTGCGCCAGAGAGCACATTCATGACAGACACATAGCCGGCGGCATCGGCGGGGGCAAATTCCACGTCCCACGTCCAGACAACGGTTCCGTCTGTTTCTTCCTTGGCAATCATGGACCCTCGGTAGATGTTATCCTTGGCGCCGGGGAATGTGTCCACGTGGTAGGTGTACCCGTTCTCGTCATGGGTAGACTCCACTTCCGTAATTTTCGTTTTATCGGGGAGTTCCGCAGTTCGACTGGCAGGCGTCCCAGGGTTGATGGTGAAGTTGGCCCAGAATGGCTTCGTGAAGTCGCAGGCAAACAACCGAATGGCATCCATGGACCCAGCAGGGAACTTCCAGGACCGCGTAAATCGCTTGGAGGAGCCGTCTGTTTTGACGCTGAGCGGCACGTACAACTCTCCGTACGCCCACTGCGCGAAGGCATCCGTGTCCATCATGCCAAAGCAGTAGGATGTGAGCCAGCGGCTGTTTGTGGTGCTCCGATCTGCCAACTCTGGTTGTAGGGACAGTTCAACGCCAGTCGCTTTGGACAGTGCCTGCAAAATAGCGCTGTTTCCGTTGGTTTGCACGCCACTTACCGAGTGTCCGTAATTCAAGAAGGCGCGAAGCCAGCCAATGGAGGTGCCTTTGGGCAGGTTGACCAGGTAAAGCCGTTCGGCAAAGCTGACGATCTTATCGATGAAGGCTTGGTCTGGCACACTCCCGGACGCCAGTTCCTTCTTGATGACATTTTGAAGGGTTGTTCGCCGCTTTCCAAAGTACTTCGCGGGATAATTGTCCGTAGACAAGGAGGGCAATATGTAGGGCGGCAGGTTTTCTAGGGCCCATTCTGGAACAGAGTCAGCACCGAGGAAGCCCACGGGCCCACGGCCGGACTTAAGGCGCTGAAGAGGCTCAAAATCCTCCACGGGAACGTCGTTTCCATAGATCTTGCGTCCCCAGGTTCCGCCTGAGTCCGTGATTGAGAATTCTAAGGGATCCACGGGCTCACCATCTTGCCAGATGAGGTGGTTTTCTCCCACATGGTAAGGTCGACGACCATCTCTTGGTAGCAAGTCAACGGAGACCTTGTCCACGCCGAACTCTTCGGGTGTTCCGTGGTAAATAGGTTGGAAGCCCTCCACTTGCATGGTTTTCATGACGCCAGCGGCCTGTACGGCTCCAACACTGTTCATGACTCCGACGGGGACCATATTGGCCGAAGCGTTGTTGGCCACCATGAGACTCACATCAACCACATTGACACCTAAGTCAGGCATTTCCACCCCTGGGGCCGGGCCGCGGATGATGGCACCTTCGTTGGGTTGGAAGTAGATGCTTCGATCAAAGCGCGGCGGTTTGGTGAGTCCGATGCCGGTGTCCGAGGGTTGCATCATGAGGGTGCCGGTGGATCCTGCTTCATCGGTGGGTGGTTCGGGGTCTGTGGCCATTTGCACGCGGCCAAAGCCTCGGAATCTGAGCCGCATGACGAGGGTTTCATCAAAGATTGGAAGCGGCTCGTTATTCTTGTCCATCAAGAATGGAGCTTCAGAGAACCGTTCGGGTGCTTTGGCAGGGTTCACTTCACCGGCTTCATCGGCCAATTGGGTGTAGGTCAAGTCCGGGTTCCGGTCGCTGTAGCCGCCGCTCACTCGGAACGGGAATTGTCTCTTGAATTCATCAAGTCGGCTCAACCCAAGAAGGCGAATCAACACTTCTTCTCGAACACTTTCGGGGATGGATTTGCCCACGGTTTCATGGTTCTTCTTTGCCCACAGAGCCACTTGTTCGAGCAATTCCATGCAGAGTTCATCCACTTCTTCTCGCTGTGGTTCAGTGAGTTGGGGCAGGTGAAACAGGTCCACGAGCCGGGCGGCATCTGGAAGGAGTCCTTCTGGATCTTGGCGGAACAAGTCCTTTTGCACATCGGCGTTGAAGTAGGATGCCATCTCTAGGAATGGACGAATCCCGAGGGACATGAGTGGCCAGGACGCAAGCATTTCAATGGCTTGTCTGCGAGGCTTGTCTTCCTGCCAGTCGCGCACCTCGTATAGCCTGCGAAGCCAGCCACACAGCACGAGGTAGACAGTGTTGAAATGGGGCGCAATTTCAGAGGCGAAGCTGGAAATGCCATTGTGGGTGGTAATCACTTGTTCTCGAACCGGATCAAAAACGAGGCCCGCATTTTGGGCGTCCTCCTCTACTTGCTTTAGTTGGCCATAGGCAGCCGAGAATCGATACAGGTGAGATTTGCGCAGCTCTTGGCCCGTTTGAGCGAAGGACTCCATGTCTTGGCGCGGATTGTACGCTTGCCTGGCCAGTTGATTGGCATACTCGTCAACCGTGAATTTTTTGCCATCAAATTCGCCCGCAAGAAGCCCATCTGCCTTAGCGATGAAATCCGTGAACCCTTCTCCTTCGTCGATAATCTCATTGATGATGTTGTCCACGTCTTTGAAATTTCGAAGAATTTGCTGCGCATTCAGGCTAGATTGCTGTTGCAATGGGTTAGTCCGATGAATCGGTCCAATGGGCAGGAAGCCCTGTGCTGCATAAGCTGGGTCGAGCAATTCGTTGTTGAAGTCACGGTTGTAGTTGACCACCCAGCCGTTGTCGTAGGCAAGCTTGAACGCCGGCTTGATGAGGTTGGTGTAGAAATCTCCGATGCTTCTGAATGTGGGCCCAGTCACGGATTCTTGGGTCCACATTGGCATGGCACCCTTGGCTTGGAGGCCTTCAACCCGCTTGTAGAGGTTCAGAAGTTGAGCTTGAATCTCCTTGTCGACGCCTCCACCAGGTTCGTGAACGATGCCTGCAATGTGGAGGTCCATTTCCCATTCCGAGATCTTGTGGCAGAGTTCCGCGAGTTGTTGGGGATCAAGGTCCTGCATTGCGTCGGTACTTTCCCAGAGGACGCATTGTTTGAGGTAGTTCGTAGAAATCGGCTCCATCGGGATGTAGATGCCGCCGGGTTCCTCGGGAGGGGCCCAATTGTCCATGCGCCAGCCGCCTTGTGGGTCGTGAATAGGCAGGGCAAATTCAGCGGGTTCTCCAAGGGCGCGCAGGAGACAATTCACGTAATGCAAATGGAGCATTTCTTCGTGCGCTACCCCGATCATCGCTTGCTTCCATTGCCGGGCCAAGGTAAAGTGGAGGGCACGGTTCTTGTTTTCCACCTCCTTACCGGATGTGTCTTTGATGGTGGCGTAGGCACCCGGTGTTGCGCGGATGGAGCACGCAGCATACAGGTACGAATTGAGCAGTGTGTGCTCCAGGTGCGCAGCCTCACGCAAAAGGATCACTAGGTCTTGCTTGGTGGTATTGGATCCGTCAAAGGTCGTCATTTCCATGGTACTGCCTCGATTCGACAGCCCGCCAGTCACCTTTGAGTATTAGATTGCGTAGGTTGAAATTGGCCCAAATCCATCGATAGGAAATCGTTTGGTTTTCTTTGTTTACATCTCCCCAAGAAGGTAAGCAAGGAGTGCCATTTGCGCCCACATTCTGTTCTCGGCTTGATCAAAAATGGCGGAACGCGGGCCGTGTGCCAGAGCATGGGTCGCTTCGTGGCCCCAATGGCCGGGCAAGCAATGCAAAAACTGTGCACCCGGGGCCGCTTGGTTCATGAGGACATCATCCACGCAGAACCCTTCGAAGTCCGCCAGTCGTTGCTGTTCCTCGGCTTCATCCCCCATGCTAATCCATGTGTCCGTGGCCACCGCATGGCTGCCTTGAACCGCGTGAGCCGGTGATTCGGTGAGCAAAACGTCGGTGCCGGCCCGAGTGGCGAGTGCTTCTGCTTGCTCAACGATGGCCCAAGAGGGACCGTAACCTGCAGGACACGCCACGCGCACGTCCATCCCAACGAGCGGCGCCCCTAGGAGGTAACTGTGGCACATGTTGTTGCCGTCGCCTACATAGGTGAAGGCCTTTCCTGCTAGGGGCCCGATGTGCTCCTCTAGCGTCATCCAGTCGGCCAATATTTGGCAAGGGTGCTCCAAATCCGTGAGAGCGCTGATGACGGGGACGGTGGCGTGCTTGGCCATGTCTTGGACGTTTTCGTGGGACTCGGCCCGGTAGACAATCGCGTCTGCGTATCGACTGAGCACCTTGGCGGTGTCTTCGATGCTTTCTCCTCGCCCCATTTGGCTCGTGGCGGCATCAAGAATGCTGACGATTCCGCCGAGTTTTTGAATTCCCACTTCGAAGCTGACCCGGGTGCGGGTGCTGTTGCGTTCAAACACCACAAGCACGGTTTTTCCAGCAAGCCATTGTGGCAATTGACCTGCGGATGCTTGGACTTTCAGTGAGTGTGCCAGTTCGAGAATGGCGTGAACGTGGCCTTCTAAGTCCCCCATTCCCAGAACGTGCTCCGGGAGCGCGGGTTTCATGTGCACGCTGCTGAGGCCTTGGTGGCTGTTCATTCGGCCACCATCGTCCCAATGAGCTGCGTGGCCGGAGTCACCAGGAGGCTTTCTGGAATCGTGACTGCATCCAAGGCGACGGAGATGGGTGCTGCTTGCATTGCCAGGACGTTTTCGAGGCCTTCAATCGCCTCCTTGACGCGAATGGGATTCGGACCTGCAAGAGTGTCTCGGCGTGCTGCATCAGGAATGGATGCTGAAATCGCAATCCCAACGTGATCGGAGGATAAGCCCGCCAACTCCAGGGCAGGCGCGAGGGCGACTCCTTGTTCCACGTGGAGGAATGCCTCAGCGAGGGCGTTGTAGGCGCTCCTAAATGGCATTCCGGCAGCAACGAGCGCTTCAGCCATGTCCGTGGCGGTGATGCCGGGCACCGCTAGGCTGTCGGTGAGCTTTTGCGTGTCAAATTGGGCCCCCTGAAGCACTTCCAGGAGCACCATAACTGTCTCCGTGGCTTGTGACAAGCATTGAGCTTGGAGCGGCTTGGTTGCCTGTAGATCTCTTTGGTAGCCGAGTCCCAAACCCGCGATGAGGCCGTTGGCTTGAGCGGGCGCTTGCGTGAGCAGTTTTGCAACGCCACGAATCAACTCAAGCGCGTCAGGATTGCGTTTTTGG